>CAJXRJ010000265.1 GCA_913058555.1 uncultured bacterium | reverse complement strand
GTCTCGTGGGCTCGGAGATGTGTATAAGAGACAGCTTTAGGGCGGGCAGGAGCTCTTCGATCGGGCCACCGGAGCCGCGCAGTTCGGCCCAAGCGTCGTCGAACTCTTGCCACATTTCCTTCGTGGCGAGGAGCGGGAGCGTCATAGGTGTGAATCAGTAGATGGGGGACTCGGGTCCGCTCCGGAGGAGCCGACCGTCGTGGGTCGCGATGTCATGGGAAGCGTGGTGCTTTAGTCCGCCCAACGCATCCCTTCGGAAGGGTCGATCGGCGCCCAAAAAATCGACTATGAGAACGCGCCCCCGTGAACCGTCGTTGACGATCACGGAGGCGCTGTAGAGAGTGTGCAGATCCATAGGTGCAGAGTCCACCTAAGTTCTGAGCTTCTCGGGTGGGGGTCGGCAGGCACCTGGTTGGGCCCCGGGCCACCGGGCCCGATCCGTGGGATCAGTCCACGACGAGCAAGAGCCCTTTGAGGTATCTCGACCGCCCAAAGTCGGGCCTTTGGGGGTGGTCTGGGCCGGCGCCGAGGGTGTCGATGAGCCGGATCTCTCGCTCCGCCCGCCGGGCCGCCTGGAACACCAGACCCGCGAAGGAAGGCAGGTCTAGGGCCCCTGAACACGAGAATGTCGCCACGATTCCGCCCGGGGCCGCCGCTTCGATGCCGAGCGCGTTCAGGTCGCGGTACTTGACCTTGGCCTGTTCGAGGTCGCGTATGCCCTTTGCGAGTTTGTGGGGGTCCAGGATGACCATTCCAGGCCGGCGCCGGGACGCGACGGTGTCCCGAAGGACGTTGAAGGCGTCCGCGTGATGGAAAGTTGCCTCGGCGCCATTTTCTTTCGCGGAACGCTGGGCTCGGGCGATGGGTTCCTCATCCAGATCGGCCCCCGTCACGCTGCGCGCCCCCGCGAGGGCGGCAGGGATGGAGAATCCGCCGGCGTGGCAGCACATGTCGAGCACGTCTCGGCCCTTGGCGTACCCGGCGAGCTTCTGCCGATTCTCCCGCTGGTCACAGAACCAGCCGGTCTTGTGGCTTTCCCCGGGATGCACGTAAAAGCGCACGCCGTATTCGTGGATGAACCGTGGCTCCACGGAATCGCCGTCCTCGCCGCTGGCATCCTCGGGAATGCCTTCGCTGCCCCTGGCGGTCCGGGCGAAACGGTGCAGGACGGAGTGCCCGGGCAGGAGTTCCCGGAGGATCGCTTCCACGTCGTGACGCAGATTCCAGAATCCTAGGGAGTGGTGCTGGCAAACCAAGGCGTCCCCGAGCTTGTCCACGATGAGTCCCGAGAGGTCGTCCCCCTCGGCGTGTACGAGGCGATAGGCGTCCGTGAATTCATCCAGGCGCAGGGTCTTGCGCCGCAGCCTCAAGCAGGCGGCGATTCGGCGCCTCAGGAACTCCCTCGGCCGGTCCAAGTCCGTCCGCCGGCCCTTGGAGATCATCCGGACCCGGATGTCAGAGGTGGAGTTGTAGAGGCCATGACCGCAGAATCGGCCCGCCCCATCCATGACCTCGACGATCGAGCCGTCCTCCGGAGAGGGGCCCCTTCTTTCGTCCATCAATCGGGCGTAGACCCAGGGGCCCTGGGGCAGTCTCTCTAATCCCAAGTGGACTTGTGCGTAGCTGACCATCGTCGGGATGCTACTCCTTCGACGCCCCGCGCTTCCGAATTCCCCCTTCCTCGCTCCTATGAACGTCCTCCTTCTTGAGACCATCGCATTCCTCGGGGCCACCGTGCACACGATGGGCGGCCCCGATCCGAGCGTGGCGACTGTCCTGGTGACGGACGGGGTCATCACCGCGGTGGGGGCCGATCTGGAAGTGCCCGAGGGCGCGAAAGAGGTGGACCTGACCGGTCTCCATCTCGTTCCGGGACTCATCGACTCGGTCGTGACCTTCGACGCGGAGCACGACGCCCTCTACCTGGACGCCGGGGTCACCCTCGTCCGGGACAGCGGGTCCCCGACGGGGGCGATGCTGATGGAGAAGACGGCGTCCATGCGGGACCGTCAGCCGGGCCCGGCTCTCTTTTCGACGAGCCCGGTCTTCGCGTCCCAGATGACCACCCAGCCAGGCTCCTTTGTCCTCGGTCCCATCCTCCAGGCCAGGGAGCAGGTGGGGGAGATCATGGGTCTGGTGGATCAGGCTGGCATGGAGCTCGAGTCCTTATCGTTCGACGATTCGGTCACGGTGGAGCATCACGCGCTCCTGCTTGAAACCGCCAAGGAGAATGGCATCGACGCCTGGGGACCGATCCCCAAGGGCATGTCCCTGGCTCGGGCGGCGGAAGCCGGGCAGACGATGCTGATCGGACTGGATTCGGTCCTGCCCTTGGGCGAGCGCTTCGAGACGCTACCGGACGCCTTCGACTTTGGCGAGCTGGCCAAGGGCCTCAAGGGGCAGTGGCGGGTGGTGCCGCTCTTGATGGGGACGGCGAGGATCGTCCGCTTCGCCGAGCTGGAGGAGGAGCCGGAGGTCCTTCGGGCCCTGAGTCCCGACTATCAGGTCGCGTGGCGTTCCGACCTCGAGAACTTCGGCATCCTCGCACGCTCCCCCGGGATGGCCCTGGCGAAGAAATCCGTGGCTCGACAAGCACAGTTCGCCAGCGCTCTCCTGAGCGCGGGTGTTCCGATGATCCCCGGGAGCGGCGCGCCCAGTGGCGGGATCGCGCCGGGTTCGGGGCTCGTGGATGAACTGGCGGAGTGGGCCCGCGCCGGCATCGCACCCTACGACGCGCTCGCGGCGGCCACTGTGCATGCGGCGAAGGCACTCGGTGCCGAGGATCAACGTGGGCGCATCGCACCGGGCCTCATCGCAGACATGATCGCCCTCGGGAGCGACCCGCGCCGCTCCGTCGATGCCCTGCGCAAGCCAGAGCTGGTCTGCCTCCGCGGTCGGGTCATCGAGCGCTTCGAGCTCGACGAGAACGTGAACGCCCTCGTGGCACTGCAGAAGGCCAATCAAGAAGCGCGCAGCGCGCCCATTGCCCTCGTGGCGCCGCCCATGCCGGCCGGGGACATCGTGCTCGACGGGTACGCGAATCTGGTGACCTACGGGAACCGGGACGCCGTCGAACGCTACCAGGTGGTCGATGCCGGCGGCGGCACGATGGTGTACGGCGCGCGGGTGCGGATCCTGCCCACGGCGACGTCGCCGGCCCGGGAGCTGGTGCTCGTGCAGCACATCAAGGCCAACGTCGTTTCCAAGTTTGACGTGTCCTTGGATGCGATCGAGGCGGATGGCTCGCCCCGGCGGGACGACAACGGCAACCCGGCTTTCTCGGCGCGCGGGACCCAGGTCCTGGGCACCTCCAAGCTCAACATCGAGCGTCGCCGCTTCGGGCAGCACCTCGGCAACCTGAAGGCCGCCGAGACGATCGGCCTCGTGGAAGGCAGCTCCGTGCTTTCGGGGGTCATCGCGGCGATGCACTTCCCGGAAGGCGCGAGCTACGCGGTGGAGTTTGAGGGGTCGATGATGGAGCCCGTCGTCGACCGCGTGATGGCGGCGTTCTCCGCTGCGGATGGTCGCATCAGCCTCAACGATTCGCGCGGGCTGCGCGTGATGGGCTTTGGGCCCGGAGCGGAGTTCCTATTCGGCGCAAGAGCGGAGAACGAAGGGCGGTTGGACTTTGTGCCGGTCAGGCCTTGGTCCCCCGAAGTGGCGCAGCAATACGTGGCCGTGATGGACCTTCCCGAGGGGCGGGTGTTCACGGGCGATCCGGAGCGTTGGAACGATCCCACAGCGGCCGCCGAAGCGGCGGCCGCGAAGAAGGGAGACGGGAAGTAGCCGTGACGGATCGGTTCTCGACGGAAATCAACAAGGACGTGCCCGTCGCCCAGGAGGGGGAGTTTGCTCCCCTCCGCCTGGGGGAAGGTCAGGTGACGGGCGTGCTCGACGTGTGGCCGCCGGTCGTGCTCGCGCCCATGGCGGGGGTCACGAACTTGGCCTTCAGGACGCTGTGCCGCGAGTACGGCGCGGGGCTCTACGTGTCCGAGATGATCACGGCGCGCGGGTACCTAATGGGGAATCGCCTCACTTCCCTCTTGGCGTCGTCATCGCCCGATGAGTCGCCGCGCTCTGTGCAGGTGTACGGTGCCGACCCGGTGGACCTCGGCGAGATGGTGGCGAGCCTCGTGGACGAGGGCGTGGATCACCTGGACATCAACATGGGCTGCCCCGTGCCGAAGGTCACGCGGGCCGGTGGCGGGAGCGCTATCCCCGTCAAGCCGCGGCTCTTGGCGCGCCTCGTTCGGGCCATGGTGCAGAACGCGGGGGAGGTCCCGGTGACGGTCAAGATGCGCATGGGCATCAGCGAGGACCTCATCACCTACGAAGAGGCCGGAAAGGCGGCGGCTGGGGAAGGCGCGTCCGCCGTGGGGCTGCACGCCCGCACCGCGTCGCAGCTTTACTCGGGCGAAGCGGATTGGTCTGCCATCGGCCGCCTCGTGGAGGTCCTCGACGTGCCTGTGCTCGGGAACGGGGACATCTGGGAGCCGTACGACGCCCTCCGCATGATGCGGCAGACGGGCTGCCAGGGCGTGATCGTGGGGCGGGGCTGCCTCGGCCGCCCTTGGCTCTTCCGGGAGCTTGCGCAGGTGTTCAATGGCGAAGAGCCCGACTTGCCGCCGCGCTTCGGGGGCATCGTCGAGATCATGCTGGACCACGGACGGCGCCTGCAGGCTCTGTTCGGAGAGGACATCGGCATACGTCAGATGCGCAAGTGGACGGCCTGGTACACGAAGGGCTTCCACGGGTCGGCGGCAGTGCGCGGCAACCTCATGCGGATCAAGACGCTGGACGACATCGCCCAGGCCGTGCAGCAGCTCGACATGGACGAGCCTTTCCCTGTGACGGCCCTCCGGGCCCAGCGAGCGAAGGGTTCGAAGACCCAGTCCGTGAAGCTGCCCGAGGGGTACCTGGACAACCGGGACGACGACACGCCTCCCAAAGGGCCGCGATCCATCGACGAGATCCAGGCTTGGGAGAAGGCGCTCAACGGTGGCTGATTCACCGGGAGCGGCCGGGGACGCCGTGACCGCCGACGTCCTTGTGGTGGGCGGCGGAGCGGCGGGACTGTGGTGCGCCGAAGGGCTCGCCCGGGGGAGCGGTTTGCGCGTTCTCGTGGTCGAGAAGACGCCGCGCACGGGGACGAAGATCCTGGCCAGCGGCGGGACGCGCTGCAACGTGACGACGACCCTCGGGCCGTCGGAGGCTGCCGCACTCTTTGGTCCCAAAGGCGCGCGATTCCTTCGCCACGGGTTCCAGACCCTGACGCCCCTGGATGTGCGCGAACGCTTTGAATCGTGGGGCGTGCCCCTCGACGAAGCGCCCCTTCAGAAGGTCTTCCCCGCGTCCGGCAATGCAAGGGACGTGCGGGATGCGCTCCTTGGGGCGACCCAGGGCGCAGGCGCCGAGCTCGTGTTGGACGCGCCGGTGGAGTTCGTCCGTAGGGAGAATGGCACGTGGGTCATCGGGACGGCGAGCGGGGCCCGCTACGCGGCACCGCGGGTGGTCTTGGCGGCGGGGGGGCTCAGCTACCCGAAAACCGGGACCACGGGGGACGGGTACGCGTGGCTGAGGGAACTTGGACTCGGGATCGTGGAGCCCGTGCCGGCCCTTGTGCCGCTGCGTTCGCCGGCCGAATGGGTTCACAGCCTGACGGGCATCGCATGGCAGGGGGGCGAGGTGACCCTCGTGGACGGGGAGGGCAAGAAGGTCGCCCAGCGGTCGCGGCCGATCCTCTTTACGCACAAGGGTGTGTCTGGCCCGGGAGCCATGGACGTGTCCCACCATGTGTCGGCCGCTCGCCGAAACGGAATGACGGGACCGGCTCGTTTTCGACTGCGCTTCGACGCATTCCCTGCCTTGTCCCGCGAGGAACTACGCGCCGCCTTCGTCGGCGCCGCCGGAAGCCCCGGGAACCCGAAGGTACAGCGCGTCCTGGGGACCATGGCCACCGGCCCGATGCCGAGGCGCCTCTTCGACGCCTTTGCGGAGGAGGCCAAGGTGCCCACGGACGTCGTCGTTGGGGGGCTATCGAAGTCCCTGCGACACGCGCTCGTGGAGACGCTCAAGGGGCTGGATGTTCCCATCGATGGCACCCTGGGCTGGGACCAAGCCGAGGTCACGGCGGGGGGGCTCGCCCTTAAGCACGTCAACCCCCGCACCATGGCGGTCAACGGGCACGACGGGCTCTTCGTGATCGGAGAGCTGCTGGACGTCAATGGCCCGATAGGCGGGCTCAGCTTCCAGGCTGCGTTCGCGACCGCCGAGCTCGCTGCCCTCGCGATTCGGGGATAGGGGAAGCGCTTCCGAGCTGGGGACGCTAGAGGTCCTCCAGGCGCTTTGGCCAGCTGTCCTTGAGCAGGCGCGACAAGGATCGGTCCGCGAGGATCCTGCCACCGGTTTGGCACTCGGCGCAGTAGTGGAAGTCATGGCCTGCGGCCCGCGTGATGCGCTGGATGGGGGACTCGCACCTGGGGCAGGGCTCTTGGAAGCGTCCGTGCACGGCCATCTCTGGCTGGAAGGCCGTCACCTTGTCCGGGAAGGCCTGCAAGGCCCTTTCCACAAGCCGGTCCCTCGCGGCCGTGAGCACACTCTGGGTGGCCTGGAAAAGGGCTTCGACCTTCTCTGGCTTGAGAGTGCCCGCACGCGCGGCCGGGGAGAGGCGGGCCTCCCAGAGAATCTCATCGGACCAGGCGTTGCCGATGCCGCTGAAGATCTTGGGTGAGGTGAGCGCGCGCTTGAGCGTGTGCCCGCTCGCCCTCAGCCGGCCTTCGAATTCCCCCGGGTCGCACCCGATCACCTCGAGCCCGCCGGGGTCCAGCACGAGTGCGGATTCTGGGTCCGCGAAGGCGTGCAGCGAGGCGCGCTTCTTGGAGCCTTGCTCCGTCAACACTAAGGTGCCCTGCACAAAGTCGAAGGCCAGCAGACCAGCCTTGCCGGGTAGCCCGGCGCCGCGCTTCTTCCACCGCAGGCGCCCCGAGATCATCGGGTGGATCACGAGGGTTGGGCCGTCGCAGAAGTGCATGAGGATGCGCTTCCCCAAGCGGCTCGCGCTCTCCAGTGTCTTGCCGTGGGCTTCGTCGAGGGGCGGCTCGACCGTGCGGAGGAGAAAAGGGCTCGCGAGGCGCGTGGTCTCAAGGGCTTGTCCTACGACGTGGGCCCCGAGGGCCGCAACGTAGGCCTCCGTTTCCGGGAGCTCGGGCACGTCAGCTATTTGCCGCCCTTTCCGGCCCCGTCCCCTTGGGCGGGGGGCGGAACCTTGGGTGCCTCCACGGGATCGAAGGCTCCGTACTCCTTGAGGATTCCGTAGAAGGTCCGGCGGGTCCAAGCTTCCGATGCTTGGAGGGCCTGAATTCTGCCCCGGCGACGGCCGACGAGCTCGCCGTCGCGGTCCACGGCGGCCCCCTTCTTATTGAGCCAGTCTTCCCAGTCCTTTGCGTCCGGCAATTCCGTTGCGAGTTTCGCCGGGTCCGAACCTGCCGATTCCCAGAAGCCGTGGAGCCGGTCCTTCGTTCGGGCGTAGCCCCGCGGGAGCTTCGGATTCGACTGCAGGTAGGCCCGGGCAGCGGCGTCCCGGAGGCCCCGGAATTTGCGATAGGCGCTGAAGTGCTTGGCGATCTTGGAATAGAGCTTCTGGTGCTGCCGTGGGGGAACGGGCGCCACGTAGGTCTTCCAGTCGTCATCCAGGGAGTGGATGATCCCGAGGCACTCCACGTCGGGCATCTCAAGCTCTGCCCCCGAGGACCACGCGTGATAAAGGGTGATCGCTTCGAACGCGCGGCCGTTTCGATCCGAATAGGCGTGTCCGAATGCCCTGGCGTGGCCGGCCATGGATCGATCGTCGAGGGATTTTGTGACCCAGGCTTCGACGAGGTCCGTGTACGGGGAGAACCCCGCGGCCGCTGTCATCGCCACTCGCTCGGGATCATCCCAGCGAGCGACGGTCACGATCTCACCCTTGGCCCAGTCGTAGACGACGGCGGGGGTGAGGTTGCGCTTGAGCGTGCCGCCCGCGACCCGCTTGAAGGTCTTGCTGTGGGCCTTGGACGTGGGGTCCACGAACTTGCGCGGAATGATCTGAGCCGGCGCGTGGGTCTTTGGATCGAATCGCGGCGTCTGCTCCGCGGCGGGCCAGTCATGGGGAGGACCATCGATCTGCTCCATAACGTAGCGCTCGAGGCCGGCGCGGAAGTTCTGCGCACGGTCGCACTCGGCAATGAACCACTGCGTCGTGTCCGTTCGATCGCTGGGGGACAGGCGTTTCCACGCGGCGATGAGATCTTCCTGGGAGGGGGCTCCGTCGGCTTCGAGCTTGGGCTCTTCCGTCGCTGGGGTGACGGGGGCTTCTTGCACGCCTTGGAGGGACCGCGATGCGGATCCGTTCACTGAACTTGATGCGTAGGACAGTCCGGCCGCGGCGAACGTCATCGAGACGACCGCAAGCGCCGCGCTCCGGAAGGCCCGCGGGGGCCAAGAGACAAAACGAGGGCCTTGGAGCGAATGATCGCGAGTGGAGTTAGCGAGGGGCATGCGCCCATCATCGACGCTCGCATCCGATCCTTCCAGTTCCGGGCGCATTCCGTCCCGGTGCGCCCGACCGTGGCTCGTCGACAAGATCGCGCTGCGCCGCGCCATGGAGGGGCAAAAAAAGGGGGCGGGTCCCAGAAGGACCCGCCCCGCGGGAGGGTGCGATCGGAACAGGGAGGGGCGTTCCGACCGCGAGGCGACGTGAGTCGCCGTTGGAGGCGCGACATCCGAATTCTCCGTCCATCAGCAGGCTAGATGTGACCACCGCACAGTCACGAGTCCAGCCAGGGGGGGTGCTGAAGGATAATGGAGCGCTCAGGCGCGCCTCACCGCACGTGTGAACACTACCCCCATTGGCGCCGATAACGGGGAACGGCCTCGGAAAAAAAGGACCGGGGACCGTATAGGGATTCGCTTAACGCCCGACCGTATCTGGGCGCTAAGTTCACGAAGTGGGCCCCAAAGGGCCTCCACGTTGGGATTGAGCACACGGATTGGCTCTGTGGTGGCCCGGCGGCGTCCGCCGTCCATCCCTAGGCTATTTCCCCGTACTTACCTGGGGCCACGGGCCTCGCTAGCGGCCCGCGCCGCCCTTCGGGCGGCGTTTCCGGTGCCTGCGGCGCTTCTTCCGGGTGCGTCGGCGTTCCCCTTCGACCTCATCGAGGGGGGCGTTGGACGCGCGAGCTCGCCGCTCCCGCCAAGCTTCGACAATATCAC
>CAJXRJ010000264.1 GCA_913058555.1 uncultured bacterium | reverse complement strand
GAGCCATTCCCGGGAATGGCTCGAAGGGACCTGTGAGACTCCTCTCCGCAGACACGGTGAAGGAGATGACTCGGACGCGCTGGCTTGCGGATCGGAGCGCGGGACGGGCCCTGGGCCTTGACGTGGCCACGGGCTACTCTTCGCCGAGGGGATCGCTCTTCCCGAAAGGCGCCAGCTTCGGGCACACTGGCTTCACAGGCACTTGCCTATGGATGGACCGAGAGACCGGCACGTACTACGTCCTTCTCACGAACCGCGTCCACCCCATCGGCAAAGGCAAGGTCACGGGCCTGCGACGCCACGTTGCGGACATGATCGCCGGCGGACTTCAGCTCGGGGCCCTGCCTGAGAAGGCACCGGTCCTCGCCGGCGTGGACGTGCTCGAGCGCGACCGCTGCAAACAGATTCAAGGCCGGCGTGTTGGGCTCATTACGAACGTCACGGGGCGCTCCCGTTCAGGGCGCCGCACGATCGACGTCCTGAACGATTCGGCCAACGCCAAGCTCGAGCGGATCTTCTCCCCGGAGCATGGCCTCTTCGGCAAGCTCGAGGGCAAGGTCGGAGACGCGACCGACACGGCCACGGGCCTGCCGGTCTTCAGCCTCTACGGCGAAACGCGGAAACCGACGGCGGAGATGCTCGAGGGGCTCGACGCCGTCGTGTTCGACATCCAGGACATCGGCGTGCGCTACTACACGTACATTTCGACCCTCGGCCTCGCCATGGAGGCGTGCGCCGAAGCGGGCCTGCCGGTCATCGTCCTGGATCGGCCGAACCCCATTACGGGAACGCGCGTGCAGGGGCCCAGGATCGACGCAGGTCGCTTGAGCTTCATCGGATGGCGTCCGCTGCCCGTTACCCACGGGATGACGGTGGGCGAGCTAGCGCGCATGTTCCAGAAGGAGTGGTCCGCCATCCCTTGCGAGCTTGAGGTGGTCCAGGTCGAGGGATGGCAACGCTCCATGTGGTGGGAGGAAACGGGCCTGACCTGGATCGACCCGTCCCCGAACATGCGCAACCCCACCCAAGCGGTGCTGTATCCCTGCATCGGGCTGCTCGAGGGGGCCAACCTGTCCGTGGGGCGCGGTACGGACGAGCCCTTCGAGCGATTCGGTGCCCCGTGGATCGACGGTCAGCGGTTGGCGGCCGTGCTTCGGGCCTACGAGCTTCCGGGCCTTCAGTTCACGGCGATCGAGTTCACGCCGGACGCCTCCAAATTCAAAGAGGAACGCTGCGAGGGCGTGCACATCACGGTCACCGATCGCGATGCCCTGCGCCCGGTGGAGGCAGGTCTAGCGATCATCTGGACCCTCAACCGTCTGCACTCACGGGATCTTGACCTGGCGAAAATGGACACGCGGCTCATCTCGTCGAGGACGTGGGCGGCGCTGGTGGCCGCGGGCGATTGGCGCTCGGTGTCCGGGAACTGGAAGGACGATGTGGATTCGTTCCTGAAACAGCGCGCGCCTTACCTCCTGTATTGAGGCGGCTGTATTGAGGCGGCTCGCCCCGCACTGACCTCTCCCTTGTTCAGCGCTCACCCCAGGTCCCGACGCGATCGGTCCCCGGGGCGCAGCGAGGGGTGCTTAGCGGTGCTGGTCGATGAGGACCGGGTTGCCGTCGGGGTCCACCAGCACGAGGCTCGCGGGGCCGGCGCCCTTGCGGGCTTCGTCGGTGATCGGCGTCACGGGGACAATGCCCGACGCGATCACGTGCTTCTCGAGGTCGCGGATGTCGGTGAAATCCTCGGGGTGGTTCTGGGACGCGGCCCAGCCGGGATTGAACGTGAGCATGTTGCCTTCGAACATGCCCTGGAAGAGACCGACGATGGAATGACCGTTGCGCAGGATGATCCAGTTCTGCTCGGGCACGCCTCCGATTTGCTCAAAGCCCAGCGCTTCGTAGAAGGCCCGCGAGGCCGCAAGGTCCTTCACGGAGAGGCTGATGGAGAAGGCGCCCAGGTCCAAACGGGAAGGGATCGTCGTGGACTCCCGATCGTGGGAATCCCCGTCGTGGGACTCCGCATCGTGGGATCGGGCATCGTGGGATTGGGCGTCGACGTCGTGCCCCGCCGTTTGACAAGAGCTGAGCCCGATGAGCGCGGCGGCCAGGGCCCACGTGGGGGCCTTCAGGGGGGAGAGATTCATGGCTACGGGATACCTCCGGAGGTGGTGAATCGTCACGGGGAATCGGTCAAACCCTGCCAGGCCTCGGGGCTATGCCAGCGCGCTGGGCCCGCCGAGGGGCACCTCGCGGGCGCCGTTTGGGGAACCCGTCAGCGCTAGCCTGCCGGCGACCAGCTCCACAGCGTCGCGCCCGAAGATCTCACTTCGCCACCCGCTGAGGGCCGGAATGTCGTCCCCCTTGCCCGTTGCCAGGGACTCAAGGTCGTCGCGCTTGGCGATCATCGGGGACGAGACGTCCGCCGCGTCCGACCGGAGCTTCAGGAGTGCTTGCAGCAGCGCCACGACCGACTCCGCGCCGGGTGGCAGGGGACCAGAGCTCGATGGCTGCGGCCAGTCCTCCTCCGGCGACGCCAAGGCCCTCTCCTGGGCCGCGAGGATGGCGTTGCCATAGGCGCCCTTGGCCACTGATTCCTTGAGGCCGCGCACCCGCGCCAGGCCGGTCAGGTCGCTGGGGAAATGCTGGGCGATTTCAGCGAGGGAATCATCGCGCACGACCCAGTTCCGCGGCAGGTCGCGGTCCATGGCGGTCTCCTCGCGCCACTTGGCGATCTCCCGCAGGACCACCAGATTCTTGGGGCTCGGGCGCCGGATCTTGATGCGTTTGTACGCCAGGTCGGGGTCCACGCGGTACTTGTCAGGATCCATCAAAGACAGCATCTCTTCTTCGACCCAGGATGCCCGACCACGTTCCTCGAGCGACGCCAAGAGTCCCTCGTAGACCTTGCAGAGGTGCGTCACGTCGCCGATGGCGTACTCGACCTGCGTGGTGGACAGGGGCCGCAATGACCAGTCGGTAACTTGGGATGACTTGTCGATCTGTTGGCCCAGCATGGACTCCACCAGACTCGCATACCCGGGTTGATGACCGAAACCGCAGACCGAGGCGGCGATCTGCGTGTCGAAGACGGGGCCCGGGATGCGTCCCATGGCCCGCAGGAAAATGCCAAGGTCCTGGGAGGCCGAGTGCAGCACCTTGACCGTGGACTCGCGGCCCAAAAGTTCCGCCAGGGGCGCCATGTCGATTCCCTCCGCCAGGGGATCGATCGCCGCCGCGTGGTCCCCGTGGGCGACCTGCACGAGGCATAGCTGTGCGTGGTAAGTGTTCTCGCGGAGGAACTCGGTGTCCACGGCGAGGTAGGGAGCTCCCTCCAGCGCCTGGCAGAACTCGCGGAGTGTCTCGGTGTCGGCAATCAGCATGGGGAGGACCCTACACGGATTAGGCCCCGGCCGCTCACGGGCACCGGCTGGTCCTACCGCAGCCGGTCGAGGATCTTCAGGAACCTAGAGTCCGAACGCAGCGGTCCCAGGGCTTCCGTGTCCTCCAGCTCGTGCAAGTCCACGTAACCCGCGTCGATGGCGCGCTCCAGGAGCTGGAGCGTCTGGAGACGAGCCTCCTCGGCCGGAGGTGCCCCAGGGTCGGCCGCCAGAAGCTCAGACCAGACATCCGCCGCCATACGAAAGGCGTAGGCGTCATCGGGCGCAGACAGATCGAGGACGGCTTGAGCGTCCCTCGCCGCCGGGTCCCGTCGCCCACGCTGGCCCTCGGCAATGCCGCGCGCGTAATGGCACAGGCGCCTGGTCGTAGCGAAGTCTCGGTGCTCCAGTTCCGACTCTGCCAGCCACTTGAGCGCATCCGTTGCGGCCCGAACGGCCAATCCAAGGCGTTCGGGGCCCAGGGCCTCTGTCAGCACGAGCTGATTTGAGTAGTTGCCGGCGGTGCGACTGAACTCGACCAGGCGCGTTGCCTCATTCGGTTGCTCGAGGTAGGCGGCGCGTGACTCCTCGTAGAGTCTCCTGAGATGCCCGATGGCGGCTCCGTGCTCCCCGGCCCGCAGGCGCGCCACCGCGGCGATCTCCTGCGCTTTCACGAGCGCGCGTTGCAGTGGTTCATGGGCCCCGCCGGGCTCGCCGCGCGCCGCGCAGAGCTTCGCCGCGAGCGTCTCAAGCCAGTTCGCCCGCTCGAGGGCTTCGCCCGTGCGGCCCATATTGTCCAAGGCCAAGATGGCGGAGACCTCGATATCCATTCGGATGAGTGCCGTGGTCACGCTGTTCTCGAAGGGCTCCCGGGCGCCATCGATCCAGGCGGCCGCACGGTCCATGGCCGCGAGGCGTTCCCCTGAGGACAGGGGCACAAGACCCCAGCGGGCGCGCTGGGCTTCGATCTCCGCGAGCCGTGCCCGGGAGCGCAGGTCCTCGGGATCTGGGCCGGTCCACCCGAGAAACTCTGACTGGGTTTCCTCCAGCAACTCGACGGCCTCCTCGAGCCGCCCGCTGCGCCACAGTCCTCCGGTGAGGATCATGCGGGCGGCGCACAGTTGGTCTTCGGTGACCGCAGGGCGGTAGCCCGCGCGCTTTGCCTCCTCGAAGATCGCGACGCTCTTCTGTGCCTCTTGGAGTGCCGGCTCCTCCCTGTCCGCCGCCATGAGCGAGCGTGCTAGCTGGCCCCAGGAGCGACCCAGCTCCGTTGAGAAGTGGAGGTCGGGGCCTCGCACCTCAAGGATCTCCTCGACGTGACGCCGGTGGGCACCGTAGGCATCGACGGCCGCCGAGAACTCGCCCAGGGTCTGCCGGGCGTCTGCGATTTCGATGAGGACGATGGCCAGGAGAGAGTCAATTGCGACGACCAGCTGCTGGCTCTCGGGGTCCTGTCGATCCCGCAACCTTGCCTTGGCAGAGACCAGATCCGTTCGAGCCTCTTCGAGGCCGTCGATCGCTGATGGAGCAAAGCGGGGGTGTACGCCGATGGACGTCCGAGATAGCGCCAATAGGCCAGACTCAAACGACGCGAGCCTCGCTTGGATTTCCTCCAGCTCACTGCGTTCCTCCTCGATCTGCAGGTCTCGATTGAAGCCCGCATTGAGGTGACTGGTGAGGAGTGGGGCACCGAGGGCCAGGAGGATGAGGAGGGTGCCCGTTGCGGCGCGCCATGGGTGTCGAGCGACGGCCCGCAGGGCGCGCGTAGTCATGGCTACGGGGCGCGCCCCCGGGGGGCGGCCGTCCAGAAGTGCCTTGAGGTCGCGCGCAAGCTCCGTCGCAGACCGGTAGCGATGCTTCGGGAGCCGCTCGGTGGCCCTTGCAAGGACCGCGTCGAGCGGTTTGTGGGGCGCGGAAGCCAGCCATGGGAACCGGGCACTCGGGGCTAGCTTCGCGCCGCCCATGACGGCCACGGCGAGGGCATCCTTTCCCTGGGGGGGGAACGTGGGCTCAAGGCTCAGGAGTTCGTGGAGGACGAGTCCCAATGCGTACACGTCGGACCGGGCATCCGGCTCGCTGGCCTGCTGGCTCTGCCCCTTGGACCTCCTCACTCCCGGCGCCAGCCGCTCTGGCGCCATGTAAGGCAGCGAGCCAAGCCACGCGCCACTCGCCGTCAGGCGTCCGCTGCCCGTCATGGTGGCTAGGCCAAAGTCGAGGAGCAGTGGCCTGCCGTCCTCCGTCATCAGCACGTTCGACGGCTTGATATCGCGGTGGATGACGCCGCGCCCGTGGGCATGGGCGAGGGCCGAGGCGAGGCTCACGCCTAGTTGGCAAACCACCCGCCACCAGGGGCCCCTCATGGAGGACGCTCGTCCCAGGGGGTCGACCGCTGTGTTGGCGAGTCGGTGGAGCCGCGCACCGAGTTCTTCACCATCCCCGGCGCCCGGTGGAGCTGTGGAAGCCTCAACCAAGAAGCGATCGAGCGTCGTGCCACGGTGGTACTCCATGGCGAGGAAGGGGGTCTGGACCCCGTCTTCATCCCATTCCCCGTGGTCGAGCACCCGCACGATCGAGGGGTGATCGAGGGAGCTCACCGCGAGGGCCTCTCGGCTGAAGCGGGCCTTCGCCGAAGGCTCGTAGCGTTCCCGCGGCTGAAGCAGCTTGAGCGCCACATCGGGTCCGTCGCTCCCGACGCAGCTCGCCAGGTAGACGACACCCATTCCACCGGAGCCCAGGCGCTGATGGAGCCGGTAACGGCCGACGGTGCGATCCTGTGATGAAGGTCCCGGGCCATCGTCTTCAACGGCGAAGCCCGAGCCCGCGAGGCGTTCGATGGCGGCCCTCAGCCGCGGGGCGAGCTCCGGATGGGCGGCGCACATCTTGTCCAAGGTCTCCGACGGCGCCGCATCGCCATCAGAGGTCTCGAGGAACTCGAAAACGAGGTCCTCCAGGGCCCGCGGGCCCTGGTCGCTTGGGTCTTCCGTCATGGGGTATGCCAGGGGAGGTTCAGGGTGCCACGTATGGGAGAATCGCGCTTACGATTCAGGGCATCATGGCATCAGGAGAGACATCCGATCCAAGTGCCGGCCTTCCGGGAGCCGCTGATGGCGATGGTCCCGTGGACGCTGGCGTTGACGGGCTGACGCGCGCCGCGGCCCGCGGCGACAGGGAGGCACTCGAGCAGTTGCTGACTCGAATGCTCCCGGACCTTCGAGCCTTCGTCCGGCTGCGGGCCGGGCATCTCGTCAAGCGTTTTGATCATCCCTCCGATATCGTGCAGTCCGTCTGCCGCGAGGTGCTGCAGAGCGCGACTCAGTTCGAGCACCCCGGCGAAGGGGCCTTTCGGCGCTGGCTGTTCACGACCACGCTGCGCAAGCTCATGGCCCGCCGTGACCATCACGTGGCCGCGGGCCGCGATGCCGTCCACGCTGCCTTGGGCGCGACCGATCAAAGCCAGTTGCTCGAGGCCTACGGCCGGATCGCCACGCCCAGTCGCCACGCCGCCGTGCGCGAAGAGCTCGAACGCGTGGAGGCCGCGATGGGGGACCTGGAGGAAGACGAGCGGTCCATCATCGTGCTGGCGCGAATCGCCCAGATCCCCCGGGAGGAGATCGCGCGGGAGCTCGGCATCGGCGTGGGCGCGGTGCGCATGAGGCTGCACCGCGCCCTCGCCAAACTCGCCGTGATTCTGGAGAGTTCTGAATCCTAGGCGCCAGCTTCTTAGATGAAGGTCGCACGCAAACCGCGCGTGAGGTTGGAGGTTGCTTGGCCTGGCCCTGTGACGTCACGGTGCCACCACTGGAAGTAGAGGGTCTCCCCCGACACGACGGGTCGGGTGCCCCCGATGACCCCTGGGATCGCCCCCAGGTTCAGCGCGTGGCCGAAACGTCCCGTGGCTCCGCTGCTTTGAATCGACGAGTTGAATCGAACGAGCGGGCTCCCAAGGCACAAGTTGCCCACCCCACCGCCGAGGCCAGGCGTGAAGCCGGTGCTGCTCGAGTAGATGAGAAGGCCGAAGACGTTCTGGGGCAGGTTCGATCCACGGATCGTCAGGTTGTTGGACAGAACAAACGGGCTGCCAGTGGCGGAGCAAAGGCCGAGCGCGCCGGTGGAGTTAGGGACGGCACTGCAGTAGCTCGAGAAGTGACTGCAGCTCGCGTTCTCGAAGCTCGTAATGGCCGCGCGTAAGCGCTCGCGGAAGAGCGTTGCGATGCCGGCTCCGGTGGCCTCGTTGGCCGAGGCGTTCGTCTGTGCGTCGTTCACCCAGGCCCCAAGGAAATACTCACGCTCGCTGATGGTGCAGCCACTCCGGAACGGAAGGCGCAGGTATCCGCCGCGGCTTCTGTGATCCTCGCGATGGCTGCCGGAGATGCACGTGTAGCTGCCACCCTTGAAGGCGTACTTGAGCCGGCTGCGGAAGGTGTTGATCTCCTCGGTTGTGAGCGACGAAGCGTTGAGCTCAGCATTCAGGATCGTCGTCGTATTGAAGGACCCCATTCCGAAGTTGGATCCATTGATCATGTAGTCGTAGAACTCATCCGTAGCAGATCCAAGCACGCCATCGGCGACGGCGTCGTGTAGCGCGGCGAGGTCCCACAGGCGAATCTCGTTGCGCGGCTGTCCGCAGAGGCATCCCACGGTGTGGTTCAGATCCAGGCCGGAGGCGCCGAAGGCACCTGCGCGGGCTTCGAGGAAGGCCGTGCCATAGCGAGCGCGAATGGCCTCTGTGGCGGTGTTAGAACTCGATTCCATCATCGATCGCAGCACATTGCGCAGGGGGCGCGACGTGGGATTGCTCCCCGTCGGGCAGCTCCCGTTGAGGCCCGTGCGCTCCGTGACGGCTGCGCCGAAAGAGTCGAATCCCTGGGCGACACGATCGCACGCGACGAAGTGGTGCGCGGTCTTGATCAAGCTCGCGGGCTCGAAGGTCCTCGTCTCGAGGGTGCCGGCAAGGGTTCCGGATGCCGCGCCAATCTCACGCAGGAGCAACCCGCTCGACGCGCCGAGGGGGAGGCGATTGCGCATGGCCAGGTTGGCGTCCACGGCGAGATCGTTGTCGTTTCGGCGCACGACGGCGGAGTACTTTGTGAGGCCGCCCGAATCGATATAGCGCTCGAAGTCGATCATGCGCCCACTGTGCTGTTCGGTGAGTCGGGCGAGTTCCGTGCTACTGGTGCCGTAGAACCAGAACCAGGCGTTGCCGTCATTCGGCACCATGATGCCGGAGACGCGACCTGTGCCGTCGTGGTGCTCAAGGTCGGTGAGGCGCGCGTTGTTTTGGTTCAGGCTCGTTCCTAGCTGACCCGGGGTGACGTTGAGGTAGATCCACCAGCCGCTCTGCATGTTTCCAGAGTTCGTGACGTACGTGAACGCGTAGCGTTGGTTGCCGCCGGATAGGTACGGCTGCACGTCGACGATCCTGCGGGTGGGGTTGGCGCTGATCCACGAGGACAGGCTGGAGAAGGTCATGTTCGTTCTCCAGCCATGGCCGCTGGCGAAATCCTGCCCCGTGTTCGGGATCAGAACGATCGCGTACCGAATCCCGGACGGCGTCTCATAGGGCTCGACGTCGATCAGTCGAGCGTTGTGCTGGGACATGCGGGACGTGACCTGGGCGGACGTCTGTCCCACATACCACCACCAGCTCTTGGCGTAGTCTCCGGAGTTCCGGACGAAGGACCCTCCGGAGTAGAGCGTGGTCCCGAAGGTGATCGGCTCCACGTCCACCATGCGGTAGCCGCTGCCGAGAAGGCTGTTGATCGAGCTGAGGGTCGAGGCGTTTCGCCAGGCCCACAGGGTGGGGGTTACGAGGTCGGTTTGGGATCTGTCTCTTATACACATCTGACGCTGCCGACGATATGCAGTGTGTA
>CAJXRJ010000263.1 GCA_913058555.1 uncultured bacterium | reverse complement strand
GCTCGGAGATGTGTATAAGAGACAGCCGTGACGGGGACCCAGATGGGAAAAGGGATGGGCCTTTACCGGGAAGGGCGCCGCTTATTCACGGCGCCTTTCCTAGGCGGAGCCACAGCGCGGAAACTGCGTGCGGCGGCAGGGCCAAAAGGCCGCGCCGCCGCGAGCCGGACGGAGCCGAGGGATGACTCGGCGCCGGACTACTCCGCGCCGTCTGCCGAGTCGGCTGCGGCTGCCTTGGCGGCCGCCGCCATGGCGAGGCGACGTGCCTTCTCGGCCTCGCGCTCGCTCCGGACCTTTTCGCCGAGACGCTCCTTCGTGCGGGTCGACTTGCCCACGCGGTCGCGCATGTAGTACAGCTTCGAGCGACGGACGCGTCCGCGCTTGGTCACGCGGATGTCCTTAACCCGGGGGCTGTGCATGGGGAAGATTCGCTCGACGCCTTCGCCTTGGACGATGCGGCGCACGACGATCGTCTTGCGCAGCCCGCGTCCTTGGATGGCGAGGATCAGACCTTTGAAGATCTGGATCCGCTCCTTCTCGCCCTCACGGATGAGGTAGTCGACTTCGATGTCGTCGCCGACGTTGAGGCGGGGGAGGCTGTCTTCGGGCTTGCCGAGTTCGCCTTCGAGCTCTTGGATGATGTTCATGGCTTAGGTGTGGTGGGCGCGGGCAGCGGGCTCGTAGGGCCTGCAGCGGGCGTTCACCGGTTCCATGGATGCGAGACCGTCTCGCCTGCCAGAGGGAACCCTTAGGGTCAGTTGTGTTGACTCGCCGAGCGAGTGGTGTCTCGCCGCGTGCAGGGGCACGCGGCGGTGGATGATGTGGTTCGGTCGCTAACCCTTGGGATGCAATCGCTGGGTCAGGTCGGGCCGAACGGCCTTTGTTCTCGTCTCGCTCTGTTGCTTGCGCCAGTCGTGGATGCGCGCATGGTCGCCGGACAGCAACACGTCGGGGACTTCGATCCCGCGGAACACGCGCGGTCGCGTGAAGTGCGGGTGGTCGAGGCCGCCGTCTGCGGAGTCGCCGAACGAGTCCTCGATCGCGGACCGAGAGTCGCCGAGCGTGCCCGGCAGGAGCCGCGCGATGGCCTCGACGATGACGAGGGCGGCGAGTTCACCGCCAGCGAGGACGTAGTCGCCGATGGAGAGGCGCTCGAAGTCGAGTACCTGCAGGGCGCGTTCGTCGAAGCCTTCGTAGCGGCCGCAAAGGAGCAGGACCGATGATGGGCTCCCTGGGCGCAGGGGGAGGTCGGTGGTCACCGGCGGATCGGCGATCATCGCAGCCGCGAAACCCTCGGCCATCTTCTGGTCGAAGGGCTGACCGTCGGGGGTCATGGCAATGCGCCGGTGGGGCCCGTGGTGCTGCTCGATCCATTCGACGGCTTCGACGATAGGTTCGGGCTTCAGCACCATGCCGGGGCCGCCACCAAAGGGGCGGTCGTCGACGGTTCGATGCCTATCGCGGGAGAAGTCGCGGAAATCCACGACGTTGGCTTGGACGATACCTCGGGCGCGCGCGATGCCTAGGACACCAACGTCCAGGTAGGCTTCAACGACGTCCGGGAAGAGCGTGAGGATGGAAAAGAGCGCCATACGGCTCCCCAAAATGGCCCAGCAGGGTAGAGCGGCGCCCCTCGGGGGTCAATGATGGGGGCATGTTCACTGGACTTGTTGAAGCGGCGGTCCCCGTTCGCACCTACTCCGGGGCCGGCACAGGCGCCCGTCTCGTTCTTCCCTCGCCCCGTCCGGGGGACCTGGCCCTCGAGGCTGAGGCCGGATCTTGGGGTGGCGCGGCCTCCGCGGAGGCTTGGAAAGCTGGAATCGGGGATAGTATCGCCGTGGCGGGGGTATGCCTGACCGTCGTGGAGCTCCTGGAGCCCCCTGGGGACGCCCCAGGGCCGGATTCCGGCCTCCCCGACATGGCCTTTGACCTCTCCCAGGAGACCCTGGAGCGCACTTGGTTCCACCGGGTCCTGCCAGGGGCGCCGGGGCACGTCGTTAATATAGAACGGGCCCTGAGGGTGGGAGACCGCCTTGGCGGGCACATGGTGAGCGGCCACGTGGACCGCCTGGGCACCCTGGTGGGCCGTGAGGATGTGGGGGATGGTGGGGCTGTCTTCACTTTCGAGGTTCCCCCGGGCTTCGAACGCTACCTCGTCGACAAGGGCAGCATCACCCTCGACGGCATCAGCCTGACCGTGGTGAACCCCGATGGCCCCCAGTTCCAGGTGGCCGTCATTCCTCACACGCTGGCCCGGACCCACCTGGCCCACCTCCAGCCCGGCGCCCCCATCCACCTCGAGGCGGATCTCATCGCCAAATGGGTCGAGCGCCTCCAGCAGGCCGGCTGAGCCATTACTTCCGGTCACCGACGGTCAGATCCCCGAGGTGGCGGACCTCCCCGGCCTCGAGGGGCTCTGGCCGGCCCACGGTGTGGGCCGGCACATTGGGGGATCGGAGCGTCAGGGCGAATTCGCCCGCCGGAAGGTGCTGGAACTCGAAGGAGCCATCCTCGGCGGTGGGGCGCTCGAGCCTTGTCTGGGGGACGGTCTCGACGATGAGCTCCACCGTGCCTACCGCTGGGGCGCCGGCGTTGTCCTGGAGTTTTCCCCGCAGCACTCCCCTGGGGATTCTCGCCAGGGGCACCACCAGTTCCATCGCCTCGGCTGTGGGCGTGATCGGGGATCGGCGCAGTGCGTATTCACCGTAGTACCTGCCGGGAGGGTACACCGTGAGTTGGTACTCGCGCCCCAGGGCTGGGGCGAACGAGAACTGGCCGTCGGCGTCTGTTTTTCCGCCCCGTCCGGTCCCGTCATGCCTGCCGTCTTCGAGCACCCGGGTCACGACGCGCCAGTGCTCGAGGGGGTCTCCGGCCGCGGAAACGACGGTCCCCATGAATTGGCCCGTTGGCTCCAGTTCAGGGTCCCAGGTGTGGACCACTCCGTCTTGGATGTCGATCGTTTCCTGCTGAACGCCTTCGCCGTCAGGGCCCATGGCCTTCAGCACCGTCATCCCCGGCAGGAGGTGGTCGAGCCGGAACCGGCCGTCGGCGTCGACGATTGTGTCTGCCCGGGTCATGGCACTTTCGTGGGGGCCGTCGAGCTCGACGTAAGCACCCGCAACGGGCGTCCCGTTCGTATCGGTGACCTGACCCGTGACCGAGCCGCCCTGGACGAGTTCGACTGTGATCTCCCGGGCCGCCCCGTCGACTACGGTCACGAGTTCGTGCCAGGATGCGGTATCTGGGTGACGGGCCTCGAGAGCCAGCTCGCCGGCGTGCACGTCCGTGAACTCGAAAGTGCCGTCTTCTCCTGACGAGCCATGCCGAACGGGGCGCGTCCAGTAGGAACCACGTTCGGCCCCTTCGACGTCGACCCCCTGCTGCGAGCTCCCGAGCATCAATCGGGCCCCGGCCAGCGGTGCGCGCGACGGGCCCAGGACGACGCCCCGAAGGGAGCCGTGGCGGCTACCGAGCACCAGTACGACTTCACCGTCTGCGTTGGTTGGTTGCCCAACGCCCTTGGCCGCCGAGTACGACGGTGCGTAGCCCGGCGCCGAGGCGCTGAGGTACTGCATCCCGTCCACGTACTTGGCCACGAAGCGACCATCGGGCCCCGACTTCGTCGTCACCGATCCGTGGTCCACCGGGCCTCCGCCGGATCCGACCCAGATGCTCGCCCCTGGGACGGTGGTGCCCGATTCGTTGAGGACGATGCCCTTTGTATACTGGGACTCATCGACCAAGAAAGCAGCCCGGACCTCGCCGCCGCCAACGACATCAAAGGTCTCCGTCGCGTTGCTCGCGTTCAGGGTCACGCGTTCCATGTAGGCGATGTAGCGCCCTGGCGTCACGTCCGCGAACGAAGCATGGCCGGCGGCGTCCGTTGTGCCCGCAAGGAAGGAGAACCACTGAATCGGGTGCTCCATGCGAAAGAGGCGAATGCCCACGCCCTGGGCCGGCTTTCCGCTGTGGACCTCGCGGACCTCAATGGACACGCGACCGAGCCGCACGGGCGCCTTTGGCTCGACGGATTCGGTGCTCCCGCCGGTCACGTCACTGGGGGCGACCGCGGCGCGCTCCGTGGGCGGTGGCTCCGCATCCTCCGGGTCCTGTTCACGCCCACCAGTCGTTGCGATCGGAACGAGCGATGGGCTCGGTTGGGCGAGCTGAGTGTCTGGTTCTCCATCGCCCCTCGATTGACCCGCTGGCAATAGGGCCAGCGCGCCGAGGATCAGTGCCACCAGGAGGACCACCAAGCCGAGTGTCTTCTTCATGAGCACGATAGGGAAGGCGGGCGTCGTCGCCCGCAGGAGTGAGGACGCAGGATGGCGCAAGGGCTCGCCGAGGGAGGCGGCGGCAGCGAAACCACCGAGGCGCTCGCTCCGCTTGGGCGCCGCCCCGCACAGCCGAACGCGGAGTTTCCCCAGAGCCCGCGAGAGTCGTGTTGACACCGCGTTGGGCGTCGTTTGCAGCGTCACCGCGATTTCTGCGGGCTGCAGGCCCGCGCCGAAGCGCAGGGCCAAGACCTCTCGGTCTTCACGGGGAAGGCCTGCGACCGCGTCATGGAGCCTGCGGGTGAATTCCAGGTGCTCCATGGCGGCGGCGGGATCCGACGCGTCCGCTTCCGGTCGCGCTGCGGCGCGCTCCCGCAGCTGTCTGCGTCCTTCTGCCCGCCGCCCGGTTCCTATCCGTCGTTCGAGAACCCTCCGCAGCCAGCCCCTTCCCCGGTGTGCTTCGCCGGAGTCCGCTACGGATAGCAGCGTCTCCTGGACCACATCATCGGCCTCCCCGCCAGCGAGGCCGTGGCGGAGCGCTAGCCCGCGGAGCCAACTCACTTCGGTCCAAAGCTCCGCGGCGGCGGCGTCGTCGATGGAGAAGTCAGAGGTCATCACCCCTTTGGTGCCACCGGCCACGGATCCTTGCAGGGATTCCCTCTGATTTCTCGCGTACTTGGGGCGCTCAGGGGGTGAAGAGGATCCCGAGGGCGTTGGTGAACTGGTTGGTGGGGGCGCCGCTCCCAGCCACGTCCCGATGCCATGCCTGGAAGAACCAGGTCTCATTCGCGACGGCGGGCACCGGACCTGCGCCGGTCAGGAGGGCCGAGGGGTTGAGATCGATGGAGAAGGTCCCGGCAGTGCCACTGCTTTGCACCTGGCCTTGACCGATGTAGCGACCGATGGAGCCGCGAAGGCAGATGGAGCCCGCCGAGCCGGGGACGGCAGCGGGGGGGCCCACTTCGCGGGAGCCGACGAAGAACCCGAACTGTGCGGGCGGTAGCTGCACCGCGCTGAGTCGCAGATCCGTTGAGGTCGCTGAATCCGACCCGTAGGCGCGCAGCTCGCCGCCGAGGCCGGTCGAGTTAGGGCTGGCCACCGCGCATTCGTCAGCGGGACCGCCCACCGACGGGGTGGCGAAGTTCTCCGCGACAAAGACCGCTCTGGATCGGACCCCGAGCCACGCGTCCAGGTCGCCGTCACCGTCAAGGTCCGCGAGCCCCTGCACCTGGGGTGAAGGGAGTCTCGGGGCGATCCTCACGGGAGCACTCAGGACCCCGGGGCTCGTCTGGAGTCGGTACTCGGCCCTCAGGGGCTGCACGATGTCGAGCAGTCCGTTGCCGTCGACGTCCTCGAGGGTGGGCCGGCGGTCGCCCTGGCTGATCTCCACGAGGGGCGCCAAGCCAGCAAGACCGAGGTTTTCAGCCCAGTAGGCACTGCCGAGCCGCGATGCGATCAGGTCCGTGTCGCCGTCGCTGTCGAAGTCGAGACCGTCGTAAACGCGGGTGTTCAAATCGCTGCTGGGGCCAAGGGGCACCGGTGGACCGAAGTTGCCTCCACCGAGGTTCTGCCTGATCCCAATGCCGAGCAGCGAGGTCTCTAACGCCACGAGTTCCGGCAGGCCATCCCCATCGAGATCGAGGGGGATGGGATCGCGTGTGCCCTCCTGGAATCCGATGACGACGCGCCTCGGGAACTGCGTTCCGATGCCAGAGTTTTCGATGAAGTAGACGTTGGCGCCGCCGGGAAACTCGTTGCTCTGGATGACGTCTAGATCGCCGTCCCCATCAACGTCGAAGGGATAAGGCGTGCCGTTAAGGGCCGACGAAATCACCACCGGCGGCGCGAAAACCCCGGGAGCGATGCCGCGTTCGATGACGAGCGCGCCGCCGGGGTCGCCAATGGCAAGGATGTCCAGCTCTGCATCGCCCACGAAGTCCGCCTTGGCGATGATCGGTCGGCTCTCTGGAAACGGCGACTGCGGACGGGCAGGGGCGAAATTCAATCCACCGCGGTTCTCGAACGTGACGAGGCCGCCCGAGATCTCTTCGCGCACGATATCAAGGTCGCCGTCGCCGTCCGTATCAAAGGGGAAGGAGCGGCGCTCCCTTCCGAGGGGACGGCCAAGGGGCACGGTGCCCGTGTACCAAGGGTCGGGACTGATCCCGCCACCGGTTCGGTAGCCCGGGACCGGTCCGTGCACGATGGCGTCGACCGCGCCGTCATTGTCGAGGTCCGCGAACGGAACCGAACCCAGCCCCTCGTCCGGTGCGAAATGGAAGCCACCGAGGTTGCGTAGCCAACGGTACTCGTAGGTCGTGCCTCCCCCGAAGACACCATCGTCGACGAGCATCTGCAGGTCCTGACGGCCATCGCCGTCGAGGTCCACAGCGTCCAGGTCGTATCGGCTGATATCGTTAGAAGCAAAGCGTTCGATGGGAGGCCCAAACGTCCCTGCGGCGGTCCGCTCGAAAAGGAAGTACTTCGTGGGGTCGTTGTCTGACAACGCGATGAGGTCGGAGTCGCCATCGCCATCCAGATCCGCGAGCTCAATGGCCTCAGAGCGGAGCACTTGGATGGGAAGGAAGGAGCGCGGCGTACTGAATTGATTGCCGCCGAGGTAGCTGGAGTAGCGCCACCTCTGCCCGATATGGTCGTATGCGGTCACATCGTCCATGCCGTCTTCGTTGACGTCGAGTAGGCGTAAGTACCGCGGCGCCGCATACGGAAGCGATATGGGTACCGGCTCGAACTCCGTGCCGTTCCAGCGATGGACGTCGATGCCCATGTTCTGGCGTTCCGCAACGATGGCGTAATTGCCCGAGCCACCAAGGCTGAAGTCCGTCAGTACCGGATCGGCCACCGTCCAGGGGATCGTCAGCACGTCGGTGATCTGGAACTCGAGGGGGCCCACTTGGCGAGCCCAGCGATACCTCGTCTCGCTAGTGGACTGCGACTCGAAGAGCAGGTCCGTGCGCCCGTCGTTATCCAGGTCGACGAACTCGATCCTGTAGGCGTCGGGCGACCAGAACGGAAGAGTGACGGGAGTGTCGTAGGCGCCTCCCCCTTCCCCTGCCATGAGCTTCACGGCAGCCTCGTCACGTGAGTAGAGGATGAGGTCCAAGACCCCGTCGCCGTTCAGGTCGCCCGCTGCGCTCCTGTCGGTGCTCGGTGACTCCGAGATCTCCGAGTCGATGGGGAACAGCGTCTGTGCCCCGAGCGGCATGGCTAGGACGGCAGAGGGAAGCAGGCAGGTGAGCTTCGGGGGGAGGTCCATAGGATCGTGTCGCGTGGGGCGATGGCGGTGACTTCAGTGTGGTTCCGGTACAAGGAGTCTCGGCCCCCCGAAAACGATTCGCCATCCACGCTCAATTCCCTGCGGAAGGCTCAGTCGCAGAACTCCACCGTCATCCCATCGCTGAAGTTCCAAGTGCCGGGGCCGTCGCGGAACCATGACTGGAAATGCCACGTGGATCCGGAGGTGATCTGCCCGCCGGGGTCCGGAGGGACCGTCAGGTCGACGAGCCAGCTCGGGGTGCCATTGGGGCCCGTGGGGGCCACGCCGAGACGGTAGAGGGACCCGCCGACACAGAGGGTGCCCGCGCCGGAAGCGACGCTCGCTTGGCCGGATCCGTAGAAGGCGACGGCGAAGGAGTTGCGAGTCGTGCCTTGGGAGTACAGCCTGAAGTTGTTCGCGCTCACCGACGGCGTGCCGATCAAGCCAAAACGCGCGCCGCTCGGGAAGTCGATATTGGGGTCGGAGAGGCAGAAGATGTTCGGGAAGACGCAGTCGGAGTCCACCGCGAAGTCGTCGATGAAAGGGCCACTCGGAGAGTTGAAGCCGACGCCAATTCCCCCTGAGAACGTGAATCGGAACTGCACCAGTCCCCACGACCGTTGGAGGTCGTACCGCAGTCGATGCCAGTCCATGGATACCTGGCCGGGCGTGGGCAGGCATTCGTCCAAGAGCAGCGTGCTGAAGCCGTTGTTGGATACTTGAAGCCGGACTGGGTCGAGGTCGCAGCCGCTGGCCTGGTTGAACTCGTAGGAGAACCAGAACTCCACGAACGAGCTGTCCGGAGCGAAGAACAGATCGATGTGGGGGGAGGTCGCGGTCCCGCACGCGACGCCGCCGAAGGAAGGGCCCGCTTGCACACCGTTGTTGAAGTTCAGGCTCGCGGGTGCGGATCGAAAAGCGCCCGCAAAGTGCGAGCTTGGCGTCGCGTCAGCGGCCCATCGGTAGCTTGGATCCGAGTTGCATCCCGCACCGCTTCCGAGCGTCCATCCCGCCGCCGTGGAGAAGTTGGTTTGGTAGAGCTGCCCGGCGGCAAGCCCCTGGACGAGGCTACCGGCGACGAGCAAGCACGTGGCTTGATGGAGGGGGCCCATGATGTCCGAGGCTACGGTGGGGCGCAGGATTCGGATAGAGCACTGGCGCTACTGGGCCCCCTGGGCGCTTGGGAACGCCATCGGCCTTCGCAGCCCCTTGGGCATCGGCACCCACGCGGTCCGTGCCTGCGGGCGTTGGTCGCCCTCGCGATCAAGGCGTGAAGAGAACGCCGAGGGCGTTGGTGAATTGGCTAGTGGGGCTGCCGACAAGGTCGACGTCCCGGTGCCATGCCTGGAAGAACCAGGTCTCGTTGGCGACGGCGGGCACGGGGCCTGCGCCTGTTAGAAGAGCCGTGGGATCAAGGTCAATAGCGAAGGTGCCGGCCGGCCCACTGCTTTGAACCTCGCCGGGCCCCAGGTAACGACCGATGGAGCCACGAAGGCAGATGGCGCCGCTGGACCCGGCGACGGGGAAGGGGGGCCCGACTTCACGGGAGCCGACGAAGAATCCAAACTGCCCTGGGGGGAGCTGGATGGCCCGCAGAGCTAGGTTCGTCGAGGCAACGGAGTCCGACCCGTACGCCCGGAGCTCGCCGGCGAGCCCGGTGGAGTTGATGTTCCCGGTGGCGCAAACGTCGGCAGCTCCACCC
>CAJXRJ010000262.1 GCA_913058555.1 uncultured bacterium | reverse complement strand
CGCCTGCACGGGATGCTCGCGTGGTCCCAGTCCGGGCCGTCGGGTCTTCCGTTCTCCGAAGGTGCACTCGCCGAGATCTTCGCTCGAGCCGAGGCGCAATGGCCCGCGGGTGACGCGCGTTGGGTCGCCCTCGGTGACGTCCTGGTGGGTGCGGGCGAATCGAGCGCTCGGATTCGCAGTGCCGAGGTCGGCATACCGTTCCTGGAAGCGGCCCTGGCAACTTATGGGCGCAGCGACAGGGCAGCTCTTCATGAGTCCCACACCCGCCTGGGTCTCGCCAGAGAGGAACTCCTTCAGATCCTTCATGAGACCGGTGAGCATGGCCGGGCGGAGGAAGTCGCGCTCGAGGCCATCGCTGCGCTCGCCCCCGCCCTGCCTGAGGGACACTGGTACCCGGACGTTTTCCACGCCTGGCTGGGCTCGAGCCTGGTGCGCCAAAGTGGTCGTGAAGTGGAAGCGGAGGAGCACCTTCAGCGGGGCTGCAACACGCTTCTTCGAGTGATTGGTTCCCAAGGCCCCCTCTGCGCAACTCCCCTCGTAGATCTGATCTACTCTCTCGCGTCCCGTGGTCAGGAAGAGCAGGCCCGGCAGCTTCGGGCGACGCTGGCCCAGGGGCTCACTCGCATGACCAGCAGCGGTGGATGGGCGCTCCCTTATGTGACCGCTGCGATCGGACCCGACCATGAACATGTGCTGGCCGAGTTATCCGCGGTCGAGACGTTTCGGAAGCACCCAGGCGTGGAACATGATCCTGAGATGGCAAGGCCTTCGGTTGAGGCCCTGATCGCAACGTGCAATTCGCGCTTTGCGCTCGATGATCCTCGACGAGGCGCCATTGCGTACTACATGAGCGGGTGGGCCATGAACCACGGGCTCTATCATGGATCGCCTGAGCTCCTGCGCGCCATCTTCGAGTGGACGAGTGAGACCATGGCGGCCTGCCAATCGCCCGGCTTGCCGAACAACCTGTGGGGGCTGGCATTCATGCATCAGCTCTTGGGCGATTTCGAAGCTGCAGAATCCGCTGGGGTGGCGGCGCTCGACGCGATGTTCCTGTATGGATCAGGGCCAACCGAGATCGCACGGCAGCAAGTATGGCTCGGCAGGTCGGAGTTCCGGCTCGGTCGGGTCGAAGAGGGTCTACGGCGAATCGAGGGCGCTTACGGTGCGATGGTCCAGGGATACGGACCCGGCAGTCTCCAGACACGAGTGGCGTTCAGAGCGCTCCTGAATTCTTACCACGAGGCCGAGCCGCCCCGCACGGCCGACCTGGTGAGCCTCGCCAGCGAGCGCCTTCAGCAGCTCGAATACTCGGAGCTGCCACTCAACCTCAACTTCGCAGCCTGGAGCATCGTGCGCGAGCCGGGAGTCGATCCGGCGGCCTACGACCTGGCGCTGCGCGGCGCCCGGCAAGCCTCGACGATTCAGCCCGATGTCTGGGCTTGGCAGAACACTCTGGGCGCCGCCGAGCTCCGTTGCGGGCACCATGAGGAAGCGGTCCGCCGTCTCCTCGGCTGCCAGCAGATGCTCCGTGAAGCGGGCACTCCAGCCTCACCCATGGACGCCGGGTTCCTTGTGCTGGCGTACGCCCGTCTCGGGCGCAGTGACGAAGCACAGAACGCCTTCGAGAACATGAGTGCACTCGCAGGCGATGTGAGCCAGGCCGCCGATCCGGACCTGGTTGCGCTCCTCGCCGAAGTGGAACAAGAACTGGGAATCAGCCGCAAGTAGCGGCTGCTGAACTGTCCCATCAGTCAGCCCTCGCGCGGACGATGCCGTCAGGGCCGGTCACCTGCGGGCGTGCTCGTCGAGTGTCTGCCGGTACTGTCTCATTGGTGCGCCCACGGCCTGACGATACTGTGAGAGCCGATATCCTGCTGGCATGCTGACGGACTGCCTCCCTCTCCGAGCCTTGCTCCTGACCGTCGTTGGCTGGGTCAGCCGCGAGCAGCAGCGAACGTTGCGGGGTCCCAACGTTCTGGAGCAAATGCGACGGTCGCATTCCATCGAGAATCGGAACATCGGGGTACCCATCGGTTCTCCGCTAGTTCACCGCCCTGGGGGCGAACTGGGTGATGCGTAGAGAGCATTCCTAGGGCGCGTCCACCCGGCTGGTCGATACCGGCGCACAGGAGCCCGACGCGCGCGATATCGAGCGGATCTGACTGGATGCCTTGCCCCAGCTGAGCGCACATGCGACGGACGTCATCGCGCGTCCATTCCAAGCTCAACTCCAAGGAGGCCAGCCATGGCTCTCGACTCTCCGGTATCGCGGTTCCTCACCCAGCTTCGCGCTGACGGCCGCTCCCAGCACACGATCAACCAGTACGCCCGGCACTTATCACTCCTTGGCCGCTGGTGGGGCTGTAAGCGCCCTGGGAGCGACGTAGACGCGATTGGCCACGAGGACCTGGCGAGCTTCCTCGCGTCGGACGAGGCGCTCCTGAGGCCGGACGGTCTGCCCAAGAAGGCAACCTCGATGAATGCTCTCCGTTCGAGCATTCGGGGCTTCTTCGAGTACTTGACGCGGTCGGGGATGCTCACCACGAACCCGGCGCGCGTCGTGCGGATGGCGAGAACCTGCAGCTCGGTGCCCCAGCCCTTGAAGCCCGCGGAGACGGAACGGTTGCTTGCGGCGCTCGCCACGGCGACCACGAAGGCGGAGCGACGGGATCAGGCCCTCTTCACCTTTCTGCTCACCACAGGGGCCCGTCTGAGCTCCGCCCTCGCGCTGCAGGTGGGGGACCTGGACCTGAACGCCCATGAGGCCCGCCTGCGCGAGCTGAAGGGGGGCGGAGCTCTGACGGTCTATCTCGATGCGGACGTGGTCCGGATGCTGAAGCACGAACTCGGGTGCCGCCGCGATGGCCATGTGTTCGGCAGCTCAGCAGGTTCCCGTCTCACGGCACGCCACGCCCAACGCCGGTTCGAGCTGTGGCGCGACCGGGCGGGCCTTCCGAAGCGGTACTCCCCTCACAGTCTTCGGCATACGTTTGCGAGCCGGCTCTACGAACGAACCGGAGACATCCTCGTGGTGAAGGAGGCCTTGGGGCACCGAGCGATCACGTCGACGATGGTCTACGCCAAAGCAGGGCCCGCACGTGTCAGGGCCGCAGTGCTCGGCTGATACCTAGCTTTGCGCCACAAAGCGTTGTGGCCTACAATGGCGGCAGCGGCGCCCCTCAACTCCAAGCGACTAACTCCAAGATCCGGCACGCCGCCAGATCCCGTCTCCAAAGAGGAGTGGAGTAATGAACACAGACTTGGACCGAAGGACCCTGGACGTCGAATGGGTTCCCATCGATCGGCTGCACGCGAACCCGGCGAACCCCAGGAAGAACGACGAGGCGGTGCCGCACGTCGCGGCGTCCCTGAAGCGGTTCGGGTGGCGTCAGCCGCTTGTCGCCCGTACCGATGGTGAACTGATCGCCTCCGCTCTATGACGCATGGGGCATCTATTACAAGTAGCGACCTGGGCCCTAGTTCCGGCCGGGGAGGGTTGGCTGCCAGGGGAGTTTCGGGCCTACGAGGCGCAACACAACGAAGAGCGGCCACACCAGGGGATCGGGAATCGGACGGTCGTTGGGCCGGCCAAACCGCGCTCAACATCGCTTCGCTTGGTCATTGGCCACGAGCGCCTGGGGGGCCTTCTGAGGCACTGCAGGGCGTCGGCTTGACGATGGGGCACTACGGGCTGGACGTTCGGTCGGCAGCCGAAGGCAATGGATATCGAGGAGCTAGTGTCTGCGCCGAGATCGCCATGGCAGAACGCGTACGTCGAGCGGCTGATAGGAAGCATCCGCCGGGGGTGCACGGACCACATTATCCCGATGGGGGAGGCGCATCTGTTGCGGACGGTGAGGGAGTACGTCGAGTACTGGAACGACGACCGGCCGCACCAGTCGCTGGATGGGGAGGCGCCGATTCCGCGTATGAGCTAGTCGGTTGGAGACGTTGTCGGCACGCCCGTTCTTAGTGGGCTGCACCGCCGCTACTCGCGCGCAGCGTGACACGGATAGTCCGGCGGAACCGTGGGGAAGGTGTATCCTCACGTCGGCGAGGTGCTTCCTCTGATGTTCGATACTAGACTCGGGATGCGCCTTCAGCAGGCGGACGACGTTCTCGGCAGGGACACCAACCTTTGACGACACTCCGCCTTCGACAGCCTCGCAGCACAAGCCACATTCGCGCATGGGATTCGAAATCTACTTCCAAACGGGAGTCAACCAACCCTCCGTGCTTCCAACCCTCGAAGAGCTCCGTACCGGGCTTGGAGGGGCATCAGGTGACGAGGATACAGGTCTCGTCTTGCCGCCGGGAATGGGTGGATGTTGGGTTCCGTTCTCCACGTCCGAGGACAACCGTGTCGTCGCCTTCTCGGTCGATCGCCCGACATCAGATGAGGCACTATGGGAAGCCCTGTACCGCATTCTGACCAGCTACCACTATTGTGCGTATTGGCCCGCTGATTCTCCGCCAGCCTTCGGGCGTAGCGACATGGAGGTCGTTCCGGACATCATTGAGGCGCTTGGGATACCTCGACTCGTGTCGGACCCCGCTGATCTCCCCCGCTGGATCCGGGAGAGCTAGGCTCATACTGTCCCAACGGTGCGCCCATACGCGCTAGCGGCGGGGCTCCAGTGGGGCGCCAAGAACGACCGGGCCCGCCGGCCGCACCAGGCGCTGGGTGGGCATGCGCCGACGCCGTGCCTGATGGAGTCGGTCGGTGACGTGGTCTCAGTACCCGTTATCGGCGGCCTGCACGACCGCTACTCGCGCGCCGCGTAGGGCGAAGAGTCCGCACATCCGTGGGGAAGGTGTATCCTCAGGACTCTAACGACACCTTCAGTCTCTTCGAATCGCAGCCAGCGCGGCCGCTCCGGGGCGCGTACGGCGATTTCGGCAGTGAGCAGGTTCGTGCCGGCCATGTGTGCCTTTGGGGCGTTCTGAGGGACCCATAGCCTCGGACTTGCGGTCGGGGTTACTTTCGGCGGGACAGATCATGTGGGCGAGGGCACACCCGTACCGAGTAGGATGCCTGCACGCTGAATGGAAATCACCCGCCCATCGCACATGTATTACCGCACCGTCTTCTTGGTTGGTGCCTACGGGCTTGGTTCATGCTACCTCTGCGATTCATTCTTCCCTGCGGTCGCGGCTGTATGGGCAGTGGTCTGCATGAGCATCTGTTCCTTGGGCTGGGTCAGCACAACGACCGCGGTCTTCTTCAGTACAGTCGGGGTCATGGCCGCTCAGAGCCTGCGGATCCTTGACTATCCCCCCAACTCCTCGATCATGGATGGACTAGGTGCGGTCGTCATCCTTTCGACGTTTTCCCTTTGTCTTGGTGCCGTGGGGACCTCTTCCCTTAGGGCGTGGCACCGTGGCGCCAAGATGTCTTGCATGATTCGCGCATTGTCATTGGCCATCGGTTTTGTTGCCTTTGCGGTGCTCGAGGGGTTCTTCCTTGCTGGTCGAAACATTTACTTCAAGTAGCGGAGCGCGGCACGCACCGAGAACTTCCCTGGCGACGCGTCGATACGGCGGGCCTTCGGGAGTACGACGCCCACTACAACGGGGAGCGACCGCACCAGGGAATCGGGAACCGGGTGGTCGAGCGCCCGGCTGAACCGCGGTCAACATCGCGCCGCTTGGTCACCGGCCATAAGCGCCTGGGCGGCCTTCAGAGGCACTACAGGGCTTCGGCTTAGCGATGGGACACTACGGGGTGGACGCCTACGACTCCACGGGTGTGGACACGCCGTTGAGTAGCTTCGCAAGAGCGACAAGGAGCTGATCGAGAAGTTCATCGTCCTCTTCGCGGCCGCGCCCAGCGCAGAGGCTCAGATGGAACGGGTAGCTCATTGGGTCAGAGCCAATCGCCGCCGCCTCATCCTCGTAATCTCCACACAGCAAGAAGAAATTTGGGTGGGAAGTGCTTATCAGAGTGAGGTCGAATGGACGCCCGTTGATAGATGCGTGCCAGTGCCTTGGGCTCGTCGGCCTCCAGGGGCGTAGGCGCGTCGGGCCGCCGGTTAATCGCCCGTCTCGTCGCTCGACGAATCTCGCCAGCAGAGCAATCACTTCGACAGCATCGCCCATGCCGATGTACACGCCTCCACAAGGTCCCATGGACCTGATTCTAGAGCGTGGCGTGACACTTGGAGCGAGGACTGAGGAGCGTCGCTTGGCCGGTGAGCTGATTGCCGCTCGCACGACGCGAGAGGACCACCGCGCGGGCCCTAGCTATCGTTCCACATCCCGTCGTCGTAGGAGCGTTGGAGCTTCCTGAGGCGATCGAAGACTCGGTCTAGCTTTCGCTCGGCACCACGGTCTGGAGCGTGGTTCGCAGCGGCGGCTATGGAGTCGATGAACTCATCGAGATCATCGAGGGTCAGCATGCCCATGAGCTTGGCCTCTTTCTCGGTGGGCCGGAATGCGCCGGTCAGGTTTGTATCTACCAGGGCGATCTCGACCACGAGGTCGAGGTCCGCCCGTGAAAGCGTGACCGGAATCAGGTCGCCTGGTTTGATTCTCTTGCGCATCGGAAGTTGTGGGGGTGGCGCTGCCGGGAGCCTACTCGACCAGGTCCTCGACGATCGAGAAGACTTGGACGTCGCACCACTCCAGGAAGAGATCAAGCGATCGTGGTGAGGGCCACTGGGACTCGTCGGTGGACCAGCACTTGAGGGTGCTTTCGAAGAGTTCCTCCCAATAGGGGGCGAGGTTCTCTCGGGGCGCCGCGTCGTCGTCAAAGGGAGGCACGAGGAAGAGCGCGGGGTCGGCGCGCATGCCGTGGTAGACGTCCTCCGCGAGGTTGTTCTCGTCGTCGGTTGCCTTGCACCACGCGAGGAAGGTCGCGCGTGGGAGGACGGCGATGGCGGTCCGGTCAAGCATGGTGGGTGTCAACCGCAGGGTGCAGAGCGAGGAGAGACATCTGAGAGATTCCGGGCCTCGTGGAGCGCCTCTGGGCTCGCTTGGAGCGCCTACTGGGTTCCGCAACCTGGGACCTCAGCTGGCTCTGCGGAGTTCGCAACTGACGCATCTCCGGTCAACGCCGCTCGATACGTCCGGGCCCGGGAAACCCGCTTCCAGGCACCGTCAGGGCCTCTTTTCCTCAACTGGGGGAGGAGTGGCTCCCCGACTGGGGCGGAGTTGCGAACCGGTTCTCGGGGTCGGGAAGGCGGATTTGAACTCTACAAAGGGCTCGCTCACGCAGCGGCATACTACGGGGTGTGCCGCGCCGCCAGTCGGGTTTCGTGCACCTACGAAGCGCCACGACAAGGGGGATTGACCATGCCCGCTAGAGTCCGTACAAGAAACCGTTCCATGACGGAGACCGGCTTCCACCGGCCCCTTCGTCCGAGACCTGCTGTACTGCCCCGCGGGTCACGCGCTCGCCCGCCATCGCCACCCTGTCAAGACGCTCATGAGCCCTGCACAGCCTCGCAAGTGCTTTCGCCTTGCTCTTTCCCTCGTCGTTGCGACCCTGGCTCTTAGTGCCCCCTCCATAGCGGTCCAGTCCGCTCCCGCCGTCTTATGCAGCGGCGAGGTTGGCATCCGCGAGACCCGCTGGGGCGGCCTGAGCTGCCCCACTTGCGTCGTCGCAGACGAGAGCGACGACTCAAGCGGGCTCCGAAGGTCGTGGACGGGGATTCTCTCGGTGCCGATCACCGGCCCTTACGTCAACGACGGGACGATGGAGAGCTCCCTCTCGTACTCCGGCGGCGCAGTGCGCTTTCGGACCTCCGTCGACCACACGGTCTCCTACGGCGGCGGGGTGATGATCAGCAGCGCCTCCGCGAGCGCGAGCGCGAGCGTCTGGGTGCGCGGCGGCCCGGGAACGCCCTTCGCCTACTCGATCGACGTCGACGCGGCAGCCCAGGCGAACCAGGGCACCGGGATCGGCCGTGGCGCGTCCGCTGGCGGCTCGGCCCTGGGCAATGCGTTCGGGCCGCCTGGATTCGGCCTCAGCGGACAGGGGATCACGTCTAACTCGACGACGGTGATCGACGGTTGCACGTACTCGTTCGCGGGCAACCTTTCGAGCGGCGCCTCATCCGGCGCTTCGCTCTCCTGCGTCATCGGTTGCCCCAATGTGTCCCAAGACCTGGCCTTCGGCACCTGCTCGGGTGGGCTCACTATTACCCCGGTCGATCCGCGCGTCGAAGTGTCCCCGTCCCGGATCGACTTCGGCCCTGTGTACGACCGGAAGGCTGAGACCGTCCAGCTCGAGATCCGGAATGCCGGCATGGGCCAGCTGCGCGGCTTTGTAGGCTTCGCCGGCAGCGCCATCGCGCCTCTGAACGCGCGGGGGCAGTTCCAGCTCCCCGGCCCCTTCCCGGCACAGATCGGCAACACGGTGGCCTTCGACCTCGGCCCGGGCGAGGAGGCCCACGTCCCCGTCACGCTGAGGGCTCTCGTGCGCTGCGACTCCACCATTGAGGACTTCTCCCCTGGGCCGCGGATGGGGCTACTCGAAATCACGACGAACGACGACACGTGCCAGACCGTGCAGGTGCTCCTCAGCGGAACGGGGGCGGTCGCCGAGCCAATCGACGTGAGGTACGAGGAGGACAACACCGGCAACGGCGTGATCAGGAAGCGGATCTACTTTGGGTCGAGCTCGGGCGACGTTCGCGACCTCCTGGTTTCCAACGGACTGTTCATCACGCCTCCGGGTATCTTCCCCGTCTTCCGCGTTAGCGGATTCTACGAGGAGTTGGCACTGGTCAACGGCTTCGTCCCTGGAGGGTGTGCCGATCCACGTCAGGTGACGATTATCGACCCGTTCGGTTTCTGCCTACCTCGCATGAAGCGTCAGCCTCAGCGACTCAGCTTCGTGCGGATCGTCGGCCCCAACCGAGCCTACTTCCGCGACCAGCATGGGCCTGACGGGACCGGCATTCCGTCCGCTGCGGCCGCGGCAGCTTCTGGGGCTGGGTCTTATGCTCGTCACCAGCAGTGGTATTACGATGGCTGTGATGGTCCTGCAATTCCGGTCGGCGGGCGAAACGTGATTATCAAGGGCGTCCGCCCTGCCGCGACGGGTTCGGGATTCGAGTACTTCGTCAGCCACCAGGGAAACGGGCTCAATGTCGAGTCGACGGTGCCCCTGAATTGAGGCGTGGCGAGGTGCTTCCGTCATCGCCTGTTACAGACCGAGCGTAACCTCGCCACCGATACCGCGTTGCACGCGATCTAGACTCGGTCGATCATGAGCGAGGTGATATGAGGAAAGCGACGCGAGCTCG
>CAJXRJ010000261.1 GCA_913058555.1 uncultured bacterium | reverse complement strand
TCTCGTGGGCTCGGAGATGTGTATAAGAGACAGCAAAGAGCCTCCCTGAGGGAGACGGTGGAGAAGGCGACGGGCCCCGCGGGGAGCGCCGACACGGACGTGATCACGATCCGGGGCGCCAGGCAGAACAACCTGAAAGGGGTCGACGTCACGATCCCGCGCAATGCCCTCGTCGCCATCACGGGGGTCTCTGGCTCAGGCAAGTCCTCCCTCGCCTTTGACACTCTCTTCCGCGAGGGCCAACGGCGTTTCCTTGAAACCCTGTCGGCGTATGCCCGCCAGTTCCTTGGCGGCCTGCAGAAGCCAGACGTGGATTCCATCGAGGGCCTCTCCCCGGCCATCGCCGTCGACCAAAAGAGTATCGCTCGGGGCAACCGATCCACCGTCGGGACCCTGACGGAGATCGTCGACCATATGCGCGTGCTCTTCGCCCGCGCGGGGGTGGCCCATAGCCCATGGTGCGATCTTCCCGTGGAGTCGCGAACCCCGGAGGCCGTCGTTCAGGAACTCTTGGAGGGGCACGGGGGCAAGCGGCTCGTGCTCGGGGCGCCCCTTGTGAAGGACCGCAAGGGCAGCTTCCGCGCCCTCTTCCTGGACCTGCAGAAGCGCGGCTTCGTGCGGGCGCGCATCGATGGGGAGGTGGTGCGCCTCGAGGAAGCGCCCGAGCTTGAACGCTACAAGCGACACTCCATTGAGGTCATCGTCGACCGGCTCAAGCCCGACCCCAAGGACCCGGGACGTCTGCGCGACGCCGTGGATCAGGCCCTCGAAATTGGCGATGGGGAAGTGCTCGCCATCGGCGAAGACGGATCTTCGCGCCTTTGGTCGACCCAACGCGTTTGCCCGGAGACCGGCCAGGAATTGCCACCGCTCGAGCCGCGGCTCTTCTCCTTCAACTCACCCCACGGCGCCTGCGAGACTTGCAAGGGCCTCGGGATCCTGCGCGCCCCCTCGGAGGCGGCCGTCGTCAAGGACGGGACGATCTCCATCCGGGAAGGGGCGCTCGCGGTGACGAAGGCTTCGGGCGGAGGCCTCCTGTTCCCCAACGTCGACTTCGGGTTCCTGGAGCGTGTCGGTGAAGAGGTCGGGTTCGACCTCGACACCCCGTGGAACGACATAGACAAGAAGGCGCGCCGCTCGATCCTGCGGGGCACAGGGGCGAAGCGCTACCGGGACACCTTCAAGTGGAACGGGGCCAAGTCCAAGGGCAGCGGCAATTGGAACCGGGTCTACCGCGGCGTGCTCGGGGACCTTCAGCGCTCCTGGGAGCGCGGCTCCCGCAAGAAAATGGTCGAGCGCTTCTGCTCCGAACAGGTCTGTCCCGACTGCGAAGGCTCGCGCGTCAACCAGTTCGCTCGGTTCGTGCGCTACGGGGACCTTCGTTTCCCAGCCCTGACCTCCAGTCCGGTGGGGGAGCTCATTCCGCTCCTGCGCGGCGTGGACGTCACGGGCCGCCAAGCGCGGATCGCCCGGGACCTGCTCGGCGAGATCGAGCGGCGCGTGGACTTCCTGGTGGAGGTGGGGCTTGGGTACCTGACCTTGGACCGGGGGGCGGACACGCTCTCCGGGGGCGAGGCCCAGCGTATTCGGCTCGCCGCCCAGCTCGGGGCAGGTCTCCAGGGCGTGCTCTACGTGCTGGACGAGCCGAGCATTGGCCTGCACGCCCGTGACCACACGCGCTTGCTCGGCGCCCTCGCGAAGCTCCGCGACGCCGGCAACAGCGTGGTGGTCGTCGAGCACGATGAGACCACCCTCCGCAGCGCCGATTGGCTGGTGGACGTTGGCCCAGCCGCAGGCAGCCATGGCGGCCAGATTGTGGCTTCAGGTCCGCCTGCGGAGATCGCCAAGCGCAAGATCGACACTCCCACCGGTCGCCTTTTGCGTGGGCTGATCAAAATCCCCGCCCCTGATGAGCGACGCACGGGTAATGGCGATTTCCTGGAGGTCCAAGGCGCCACCGCCTTCAACCTCAAGGGCGTGAACGCACGCTTCCCGCTGGCGACTTTGACCGCGGTGACCGGGGTCTCGGGCTCTGGCAAGTCGACGCTCGTCGACCGCACGCTCAAGCGGGCAGTCCTGCGGCACCTCGAGCGCGAAACCCCCGATCCGGGGTCCCACGACGCCATCCTGGGCCTCGAGCACATCGACGACCTCGTCGCGATCACTGCGGCCCCCATCGGCCGTACGCCCCGCTCGAACCCCGCGACGTACACCAAGGTCTTCGGGCCCATTCGCGACCTCTTCGCCAGCATTCCCGAGGCGAAGATGCGGGGCTACACCAAGTCGCGCTTTAGCTTCAACGTCAAGGGCGGCCGCTGCGAGGAGTGCCTTGGCGCCGGCGTCAAGGTCATGGAGCTGCAGTTCCTCAGCCCCGTCACCGTGCCCTGCGAGGAATGTGGGGGCAAGCGCTTCCAAGAAGAGACCCTCGACGTCCGTTACCGCGAGAAGTCCATCGCGGACGTGCTTGCCATGACCGTCGAGGAGGCCGTGACGCTCTTCGGTGATCACCCGCTCATCGCGCGGCCCCTGAGCCTGATGATGGACGTGGGGCTTGGGTACCTGACCCTTGGGCAGCCCTCGCCGACGTTGTCAGGGGGGGAGGCCCAGCGCATCAAGCTCGTGACGCACCTCTCGAAGCGGCCCCAGGGGCAGACTCTGTTCCTTCTCGATGAGCCCACGACGGGCCTTCACATGGAGGACGTTGGCCGGCTTGTGGGCGCGCTCCAGAGACTGGTCGACAAGGGCCACACGGTGCTCGTCATCGAGCACAACCTCGAGCTCATCCAAGCGGCCGACCATCTCATCGAGCTGGGTCCCGAAGGCGGCGAGGCAGGGGGCGAGCTACTGGGCTTTGGCACGCCCGAGGACGTGGCCAAACTCGATTCGGCCACGGGCCATGCCCTGCGGGAAGTGAACGCTGGTCGGTCCTCGAAGTCCAAGCCGCTGCCGCGGTCCAAGGGGGTGGTCCGTCCGACGACTCTCTCCGTGCGGAAGGCCGAGACCCACAACCTGAAGGGAGTCGACGTCGACATCCCCCGGGGCTCGCTGACGGTCATCACGGGGCCGTCCGGATCGGGCAAGTCGTCCCTCGCCCTCGACACCATCTACACCGAGGGTCGTCGACGCTTCGTCGAGTCGCTCTCGACCTACGCGCGCCAGTTCCTCGGGACGAAGGACAAGCCGCCCGTCGAGTCGATCTCGGGCCTGGGCCCCTCTGTGGCTGTGGAAGCCTCCACGGTGCGCGGGCACCCGCGGTCTACGGTGGCGACGACCACCGAAATCCACGACCAGCTGCGTGTGCTCTACGCCCGCGCGGGCGAACCGCGCTGCCCGGATCACGGTGAAGTGCTGGAGCCCGCGGATCCGAGCAAGGTCACGCGCAAGATCCTCAAGGCTGCGGAAGCCTTCGAGGGCAAACCCAAGGGCTGGATCCTCGCGCCGATCCATGGGCACGGGCGCCGCGCCACCGTCAACGAGGAGAGCCTGGCGGAGCGACTGGCCGCCCTGATCCCCAGCTGGACGGCCGCGGGCTTCGTGCGGGTGATGATCGACGGCAAGGAGCATCGGCTGGACGATTCGGACCTCAGCTTCGAGAACGCCGAGGCCGTGGACCTCGTGGTCGACCGCGTGTCGTTCGCCACCGCGTCACGGTCGCGCATCGCCGACGCCGTTGAGCAGGCCGCGTCCGCGTCCCACGGGCGGGTCTCGGTCATGGTGAAAGGCGGAGAACGCCTGGAGTACAGCACCTTCGGCGCATGCTCCACCTGCGGGTTCCAGCTGCCTTCGAAGCTGGAGCCTAGGCACTTCTCCTTCAACACCCACGTCGGCGCCTGCAAGCACTGCGACGGCCTCGGCCAGGTGTTCCGGGCAGACCCCGCGAAACTGATCACCGATCCGTCGCGCCCCCTAGTGGACGGCGCCATCGGAGGCAAGCTCGGGCGCTATCTCGTAAAGGGCAAGGGGTACTACGAGACCCTGCTTCGAACGGTCGCGAAGTCCCATCGCATCAACCTCGACAAGCCTTTCCAAGCGCTCACGGAGAAGCAGCAAGAGCTCCTGATGCGCGGCGCGGGCGCCAAGGCCAACTACGAGGTGCGGATCTCCAAGCAGATGCGCAACTTCGACTTCGATCAGGAGTACTCGTCCCATTGGAACGGACTCTGTGGGCACGTCGATGCGTGGCACGCCAAGACCGCCGATCCCGAATGGGCCGGCATCTTGGAGAAAGTCATGGCCAAGGAGACCTGCCCGACCTGCAACGGGGAGCGCTTGGAGCCGGCGTATCTCAACGTCTTCGTATCCCGTACGCGCCTGCCCCAGGTGCTCGCCATGACCGTCACCGACGCCCTTGAATGGACCGAGAAGCTGCGCCTCAAGAAGGCCGTGGCCGAGGCCATCGGGCAAGTCACGGAGGAGCTTGGCTCGCGGCTGTCGCTCCTGGATCGCGTGGGCCTCGGCTACCTGACGCTCGACCGGGCCACCGCCACGCTCTCTGGGGGCGAGGCCCGACGCGTTCGGCTGTCGGCCAGTCTCGGCTCCGAGCTCGTGGGAGTTTGCTATGTCCTCGACGAACCGACCGTGGGGCTGCACCCGCGGGACATCGATCGTTTGGCGACCGCCCTTGAGGCACTCCGGGACGCGGGTAACACTGTTCTTGTGGTCGAACACGACGCCGAGCTCATGGCCCGCGCCGATCACATTGTCGATATGGGGCCCGGCGCCGGCGTGCGCGGCGGCGAGGTTGTGGCCAGCGGAAAACCGGACGAAGTTCGGGCCCATCCGACGTCTGGAACGGCGCGCTACCTGCGCGGCGAGATTGACCTGACGGCAGTCTTGGCGGACGACGTCGACGGGGATCCGGAAGCGGCGGAGCTCGAGGCGCAGCGCAAGGCCGAGATGTCGGAGCTTTACGCCGGGCAGGCGGGTACCCTGCGCCTGACGGGCGCCAATTCGAACAACCTGAAGAACGCTTCGATTGAGGTAACCTTCGGGGAGCTTCTCGGGGTCTGCGGACCTTCGGGCAGCGGCAAATCAACGCTGGTCCTCGACACGCTCGTCCCCGCCATCCGCGGGGACGCTGCCCGCGGCCGCTGGAAGAAGTTCAAGTGCCCCGAGGGCACTCGCCTGTCGGTGGTCGACGCGTCGCCCATCGGCCGCTCGCCCCATAGCGTTCCGGCCACTTATGTGGAGCTGATGCCCCATTTGCGCGAGCTCTTCGCGCGCACGCCTGAGGCGCGCATGAAGGGCTACACCGGCTCCCACTTTTCGTTCAACTCCACCAAGGGCCGGTGCCAGGCCTGCGACGGCCGGGGCGCGACACTCGTCGAGATGCAGTTCCTCTCGGACCTGTGGCTGACGTGCGAGGAGTGCGACGGGCGCCGCTATCAGCCAGAGGTCCAGCAGATCAAGTTCCGCGGCAAGTCCATTGCGGACGTGCTGGAGATGACGATCGACGAGGCCGGGGCCTTCTTCGAGGCGCAGCCTGCGATCCGGCGCATCCTGCAAACGCTCTTGGATGTGGGCCTTGGCTACATGTCCCTCGGTCAGTCATCCACGACGCTGTCGGGGGGCGAGGCCCAGCGCATCAAGTTGGCTTCCGAGCTGTGGCGCGCCAGCACCCGCGCAGGCGGCCGTGAGCGCAGCGTCATCGTGCTGGACGAGCCGAGCACGGGCCTTGCAGCCACGGACGTGGAGCACCTCGCCCGTTGCCTCGGGCGCCTACGCCAACAGGGCAACGCGGTGGTGGTCATCGAACACCACACCGAGCTGCTTGAGATCTGCGACCGCCTGCTGGAGCTTGGACCCGAAGGCGGCGGCGGCGGGGGACTCATCGTGGCCACCGGCACGCCGCGGGAGATTCAGGAGAACCCATCCTCCGCCACGGGCCCCTGGCTCTTCGGCGGCCGCGGGGACGGCAAGCCCCGCTCCCTGACCCCAGCTCCGAAGAAAGTCGCCCCCAAGAAGAAGGCGGCGAAGAAGGCGGCGAAGGCGGCCCCCAAAAGGACGACGAGGAAGAAGGCCACCAAGAAGGCAGCGGCCGCCCGGTCCCGCCCTTCGAAGCGCGCTGGGGAGGGGAGCCAATGAGCCTTTCCCCCGTCGTCCCGGTCCCCCTGCCGACCAACCCGCTGATCGTGCAAAGCGACCGCACGCTGATGCTGCACACGGTCCAAGCCAAGCTCGATCCGTCCGGTGCGCCCGAGCGTGACGCGGACGGAAACCCCGTCACCGTGGAGCACCCGCTCTTCGCCGCCGCACGGGACGCCCTCGCGGAGTTCGCGGAGCTTGAGAAGAGCCCCGACTACCTGCACACGTATCGCATCACACCGGTGTCCGTCTGGAACGCCGCGGCGGTTGGGATTGGCATGGAGCGCATTGGCGCGACGCTGCACACCTTCTCCTGCGTGCCGGTCCCGGTGGGCCTGCTGGCAGAGATCCAGGGTTGGATCGAACGCTACGGGCTCCTGCGCATCGAGAAGTGCGAGGACGGGCCGGGGTCGTTCGAACTCGTGGACAGTGGCGACAGCGACACGCTCGCCGAAGTCCTCGCCCACAAGACGGTGCGGGAAGCGGCCATTGTCGTGGACGGCGAAGGCGGCCCCCGGGCGTTCCTCACGGACCTCACCCGCGGCGAGATCAAACAGCACCTGATCCGTCTTGGGTATCCCGTGGACGATCGGGGCGGCTACGTGGACGGGGACCCCCTGACCATCGAGCTGCGTTCCGAGACCCTCGGTGGGGCGCCCTTCGGACTGCGTCCCTACCAGTCCGCGGCGGCGGCGTCGTTCCACGCTTCGGGAACCACCCTCGGCGGGTCCGGCGTGGTCGTCTTGCCATGCGGTGCCGGCAAGACCGTGACGGCCATGGGTGTCATGAACCTCGTGGGAGCCAAGACGCTGATCCTCACCACGAACACGGTGGCGGTGCGCCAGTGGCGGGATGAGCTGCTCGACAAGACGAAGCTCACCGAAGACCAGGTGGGGGAATACACCGGCGAGACCAAGGACCTCCGCCCCGTCACCGTGAGCACGTACCAGATGCTCACCTGGCGCCGCACCAAGACGTCGGAGTTCGAGCACTTCGAGGTGTTTCGCAAGGAGAACTGGGGTCTCGTCATTTACGACGAGGTGCATCTGCTGCCCGCGCCTATCTTCCGTATCACGGCGGAACTCCAGGCCCGCCGGCGGCTGGGGCTCACGGCGACGCTCGTGCGCGAGGACGGCAAAGAGGACGAGGTGTTCTGCCTGATCGGCCCGAAGCGCTACGACGTGCCGTGGAAAGTGCTCGAGGGACAGGGCTTCATCGCCGAGGCCCGTTGCGTGGAGGTTCGTGTGCCGTTCTCCGAGGAGGACCGGCGGGCCTACGCCGCTGCTAGCTCCCGGTCGCAGTTCCGGCTTGCCTCAGAGAATGCCGCTAAGGACGCGGCGGTCCTTCAGCTGGTCGAGCGCCACAAGGGCGAGCGACTGCTCGTGATCGGGCAGTACCTCGACCAACTGCGCCGGCTCGCCAAGGCCATCGACGCGCCGCTTCTCACGGGAAGGACGCCCAACACCAAACGCACCGAGCTTTACGGGGCGTTCCGGTCCGGCGAGCTCAACGTGCTGATCCTCTCGAAGGTGGGCAACTTCGCCGTGGACCTCCCCGACGCCGCGGTCGCCATCCAGGTGTCCGGGACGTTTGGCTCACGCCAGGAAGAGGCGCAGCGCCTCGGACGCGTCCTGCGGCCCAAATCTGACGGGTCGAGCGCGACCTTCTACTCCATCGTGACCCTCGGGTCGAAGGACCAAGACTTTGCCGGCAAGCGACAGCTTTTCCTCACTGAGCAGGGCTATGCCTACGAAATCCTTGAGGCGGGCGCGGACGGAGTGCCACCCACGATTCAATCGACCCAAGAACACCGCTCCGAAGCGGCCACTGATGCCAATAGTGCTTCCCAAAAGGCACACGGCGGCGCGCAGCACCGCCCCCTCTCTCCTGATCTTCCCGCCTCGTCGACCGACTCCGTCGAGGCCTGACACTTTCCCGCACAGGGCCTCTTCAGCCCTTGGAGGAACAGCGTGACGCCGACGTCTCCTGATCCCGATCGTAAGATCCAATCACGCAAAACCCGCGCTTCCAACTCCAAGCCGACGATGGCACGCATCGCCGGTCCAGGGGGGAGTTCTGGCAAGGAGTTCACCGTTGCGGTGGCCCTCGGCAGGCTTCGGAAGGCGGATCTCAAAGCCCCATTCCGGTTCTGGGCGGGGGACGACGGCACCGCCCTTCCTGGCAAGGTGGGGGAGATGCGTGAGCAGCTCGCCGCGTGGATGACGGACCCACAGAGGGTCGTGCAGCGAACCCAAAGCCTGGAGGGCCGCGAGCGCGCGGTTCTGGAGGCCTTCTTGGCAGCGCCGCGCCATCGCCGAACGGCCAAGGACCTCGCCCAGGCTGGCAGCGGCCAAGCGCAGGATCAGGTCGATGCCCTCAAGCGGGTCGCGATTCTGTTTGATGACGAAGGCGACGCTGAGGATGCGTGGGTCCTGCCCCGGGAGTTGGCGGACCGGCTCCTGGCAGAGGAGGCCCAGTCCGCAGGGGACAGCGCACTCTTCTGCGCGCTCACCCTCAAGGGCAACATGGAGCGACGCTACGCAGGCCCCGAGGCGACACGGCCGATGCCGCCCTCGCGTCTACGTGAGATGTTCAAGATGTACGCGAACGAGGCCCAGGCCGTGGCGCGCATCGAACGTTTGCCCGAGGGCCTTCGGGACCTTGTGGGCAAGGTCGTTCTGGAGTTTGGCGGGCTCCTACCCCGGCGATTCTTCGAGCGCATGAAGACGGAGCTGCCCCACTGGAACCAGCGACGCTGGGCCAAAATCATGGGGGAGTCCCTCGTGGGAACCGTGGAGCGCCTCGAGCTCAGCCCCTACGGAATCCAACACGACGACGATACCTTGATCGTCTTCAACGAAGTGACCCTCGCGTGGTTCAAGCGCGTGGCCGTTCCGAGCGACCCGGATGCGCCCCATGACAACTGTTCGCTCGGGGTCGACCTGGTCTCGAACATCTCGCGGTTCTTCGCGTACCTGATCGATCATCAGGTTCGTTTCACGGTGAAGGGGGAGATCTTCAAGACAACCGAGAAGCGCATCCTCACGGAGCTGATTCCCAACCCAGGACGCGAGCTGGAACGCTCGGAAGTGCTGCAGTTCATCTTCCACTTCGCCGTTCGCCACGGATTCATCGAAGGGACGGGGGAGCGCACGTTCAAGCCTGTCTCTTATACACATCTGACGCTGCCGACGATATGCAGTGTGTAG
>CAJXRJ010000260.1 GCA_913058555.1 uncultured bacterium | reverse complement strand
TATCGTCGGCAGCGTCAGATGTGTATAAGAGACAGCCACGATGAGGTCCGGGTTGCACTTCGTACACTTCGATTCCGGGAGCCCGTGCTCCGGGCACCAGTCGCCCCGATTCGAATCGATGGACGGCTTCGCGCCGGGGTTGCAGATCGGGCAGAACGACTCCGGGAAGCCGTGCTCCGCGCACCAGTCGCCCTTCGCGCGATACACCGCCGCGAGCGCGGGCGTGCACTTCGGACAGACCTCGGGCGTGAGGCCGTGCTCGCACTCGCTCGAAGTCGTCTTCGCGCTGCGCGTCGATGCGGGCTTGTCGTCGCACGCGGTGACCGCGAGGCAGACGAGCAGCGCGCGCCCCCAGGTTCGAATCACTTCTTCGTCTCCTTCTCGGGTCGCACGATCTTCAGATCCGGGTTGCAGGTGAGGCACTGCGATTCGGGGAGGTTGTGCTTCTCGCACCAGTCACCGGTCGCCTTGAACGCCGGGACCAGCGTGTCGTTGCAGCGCGTGCACTGCGACTCGGGCACGGCGTGTTCGCCGCACCAGTCCTCGTGAGAGCCCGGGACGACGTCCGCGCCCGCGTGAAGATCGGCCTGGGCCGTCTTCGTCGGCGTCTCTTCGACGGCGTCCTTGCAGCCGACGAGCGACAGCGAGAGCAGGGTCGTGATGATGATGGTTCGGAACATTTCGATTCTCCTTCGTTTGGGGTTTCAGGGGACGGGCCCGCCCGCCTGCGCTTCGATGCGAAACGCCGCGAGGCTGGCCTCGAACAAAAGATCGACGTAGGTCACGCGCGCCTCCACGAGCGCGCGTTGGATGCTGAGGAGCTCGCCGATCGGGATCGCGCCGCCTTGGTAGGCTTCGCGTCCGCGATCGAGGTTCTCCGAGAGCGTCGGGAGCGCCGTTCGCGCGTAGCTGCGGGCAGCGATTCGTAGGTGACGGTACGCTTCGAGCTCGCCCGCGAGCTCGGCGCGGATCGCGTCTTCCCATCCTTCGGGATCGAAGCCGAAGGGACCGGGACCTCCGCGGTAGCTGACCTTCCCGTCGGCGCCGATGAGGTAGAGCCGTTCGGGCCAGCCGTGATAGGCCTTGCCGACGGCGTCGTCCATGCGATCCACCACGGCGGGGATCGAAAGACCCAGCTCCTTCGAGGAGAACCGAGCCATGCCTTGGCGCTCCGCGTCACTGATCGGGTCCTCGATGGCACCGAACGCCATGGGCAGGCGGGAGTCCATGGCATGGGCCTCTCGCACGTAGACGAGCACAAAGTCCACGTCCTTTCCGTATGCCGCGTGAATCTCGTTCAGCCGACCGGCTGATTCACGGAAAGGCGGTCATGTGTAGCTGCCAAAGACCAGGGCCACTGGCCTACCGTTGCCGTCAGGGCTCAATCGGAAGGACAGCTCGGGCTCGACCGCAAACGGAAGCTCGAAACCAGGTGCCGCCTCGCCTGGCCCAGGGGGATCCGTCTCCGAGCGCTCGGCGGTGCGCGCCCAGCCCTCCATTTCCTTCCCGGTCAGCACGCCGTTGCCGTCGTAATCCTGATCGCGGAACGTGAGCCCCAGATCGACATCGTCGAAGTCGCCGTCACCGTCCTGATCAAAGGACAGGAGGAAGAGCCGCCAGTCGTCGGTCCAGTCCCCCATGACCTCTTCCACTTCGGCTCGATCAGTCCGTCCATTGCCATCTTCGTCGAACTCGGCGCAGAACGCCCCCCACTCGGCGCGCGTCACTTCGCCGTTCTCGTCGGTATCGGCGTTCTTCACGAGCATGTGGCTGAAGCCGTTGAAGTACGTATCCGTTGGAAAATCCGACTCCTCGAGCACCCCGTCTTCATTGCGATCGTAGTTCGCGAACCGAACCTCTCCGCGCGTGTACTCGTCCAACGCCACGCGGCCGTCCCCATCGGCGTCGTACTTGGCGCTGAGGTGGGCCCAGAGGCTCGAAAGTTCGACGCGCGGACTGCAGGTCCAGCGCATGTCCGACCCATCTGAAGTCGGTGGAGATTGGCAGGCTGCAGCAAGTGCTGCGCCCAGAACCGGTGTGAGTCTTGGCAGCATGGAGCGAGCCTCGCACGCATTGGACGAACGCGCAACCGCCTAGGGCCCCTGAGATGCGCAATCCCCATCGGACTGGGGTATGGCCCGCCACCAGGCTCAAACGACCCAGTCAGAATCACCAGTCAGAAGCGCCAACCGGGCGGTCACTTCCAAGCTCGAGACCGCGGCGGTGAGTTGGGGCCAGGGCACGGCCGGGGACCAGCCTCTGTAACCAGCCCGTACCAGCCTGGGCCGCACGTCCAATCGCGCGGGCCTATCGCGGTATGATCGGACGATCGCTATGACTCGCACCACATCACACATTGTCCGCAGCGCCGTCTTTGGCAAAGCCCTCGTCGCCCTTGGGGTCCTGCCCGTCGCGACTGGCTTGGCGGCCTTCGCCCAGGTCTCCGTGACGACCCTGGGTGGATTCGCCTCGCCATTTCCGAACGGGCAAGCATTCGGCGTTTCCGCCGACGGGTCGACGGTCGTCGGCTATTCGCAAGACGGGTTCTTTCAGTCCGCTTTCCGTTGGACCGCGGCGGGCGGACTTGAGCAACTCGACGCATTGCCCGCCGGGAGCAATGCGGAATGGGCCCTCGATGTGTCCGACGACGGATCGATCGTCGTCGGCTGGAACGAAGTGGGCCCTTCGCCGAACTACCCAAGCGGCTCGGTGCGCCCTGTGTTTTGGGATGCGACGGGCTCGGTTCAGGAGCTACCGCTCCCCGGGAGCCTCGAATGGGGTCGCGCCCAAGCTGTCAGCGCGGACGGGCAAGTGGCCTGCGGCTACGCGGAATACGCCCAGCCCGCTGGAGCCAGTCTTCCCCTCGCCTGGAATCAAGGCGTGCTCGAGGTCATGCCCGCCGCCCCGGGCGAGACTGGCTTTGGGCGGGCCCTCGATATCAGCAACGACGGCAGCACCGTCGTTGGCTTCGTCGGGGAAGGCCTCAACTCGGCCATCAACCGCAAGACCTTCGTGTGGACACGCGGAGTCGGTACAGAAGTGTTGGTCCCTCCCCCCGGATGGTCCCAATGCGAGCCCGTCGCCGTCAGCGGCAACGGCGACACGATCGTCGGCACCTTCCACATCGGCAGCAACAGCAGGGGCCTGTTCCGATGGACATGCGCCCTGGGCTTCGAGCAGATTTCGCTCGGCACCGGCTTCGTCGGGCCTCGCTACCTCACCGATATCAGTGACGATGGCACGACCATCATCGGGTACGAGCTAGACCAACAAACGGGCGCGCGTCAGGCACGCATCTACAGCCAGGGCCTTGGCTTCGTTGGGCTCCGCGAGCACCTGATGGGGCTGAACGCCGCCGGTCTGGACGACCTAACGCTGACGCGCGCGGATGCGATCTCCGCCGATGGGAGTCGAATCGTTGGTCGCTCCCAGAATGACATCAGCTTGCGATTTGAACCGTTCAGCGCCGCGCTCTACCCAGGAACCGGCACTGGCCCCTCCGTCTGTGCGCCGGCAGTCGTGAACAGCACGGGGTCGCCCGCCATCCTGTTCGCGGTGGGCACTTCGATCGTCTCCTTCGATTGGGTCGAGCTCACCTGCTCGGGACTGCCCCCACAGCAGTTCGGGTTCTTCGTGGTCGGTAGTCAAGAGGACTTCGTGCCCGGAGCTGGCGGGAGTCAGGGCGCCCTGTGCGTTGGTGGACGCATCGGTCGCTTCATCCGCCCCGGCGAAGTGCGACAGGCCGGCCCCGGCGGACGGTTGTACCTTCGCCTCCGGGTCGCCAACGTCCCAACGCCTACCGCCTCGGAGTCTCTAATGCCCAGCGACACGCGGACGTTCCAGTTTTGGTACCGCGACATGAACCCCGGTGCCACGAGCAACTTCACCAACGCCACGACCATCACTTTCCGTTAGGGCGGATACAGCCCCACCACGCTTGCCGGCGCACACCTGGCCCATGGGCTTCGCCCCCTTCGCTGGCCCGTCCGATGGAGTCCATCCGGTCATCGACCGAGAGGCACTGCACGCCGCGGAGAATCGCCTGGTGTTCGCCGTCACGGGAACTTCGGCATGAGCCCCAGGAGCCGGTCGCGGATCGAACGATGGGCCGGGGTCGCCTGGGAGGCCATGAGGTTCATGGTCTCGAAGGGGTCATTGGCCAGGTCATAGAGCTCAACGTCCCCGCCGGTGCCGTTGTCGATCATCTTCCAGCGATCCGTCCGCAAAGCCCGTCGTTCAATGAACGCGTGGGACGAACCGGGGAAAGGGAAGCGGTGGGCAAACATCCAATGGCGCCCATGCTGGGCGGCTGGGTTCGCCAAGAGGGGCGCAAAGGAGATGGAGTCCTCTGCGCCACGGGGAACAGGCGGCGCCCCCGCAAGATCTACGATCGTGGCGAAGAGGTCCGTCACCTGGACGAGCTTCTCGCACTCGGCGCCCGGCGCAACCCCCGGACCCGCCACGAGGAACGGCACCCTCACGCCGCCCTCGTAGATCGTCCCTTTGACGTGCCCTGGCGCAAAGGGAGGGGTGACCGTGCCGCTCGGTGATCCGTTGTCGCCGATCACGAACAGGTACGTGGTGTCAAGGTCGATCGTATCCAGAAGACGGCCCAGGATCGTGTCCATGGACTCGACCATCTGGAGGTGCTTCACGTGGTTGCCACCGGAGCCGGGGCTCAACGGGTGCAGCTGCGCGGGTGGCTCGTGGAACGGGTGGTGGGCGAGGAGCGGGCAGTAGTAAAGGAAGTAGGGATCCTTGGCGTGCTCGATCACGCGTAGGGCGGAGCTGGACAACTCCAACGGGTAGTACCCCGACCTTGGCCGCAGCGTTCCGTTGTTGTTCTCGGTCCAGTTGAAGTAGTCGTTGCTCATCGACCACCCCAGGAACGCATCGAATCCCAGAAGGTTCGCGTGCGTCGCCGAGTCGCCCCCATCCGCGAGATGCCACTTGCCGAGGGTCAAGCTAGTGTGGTTCGGCAGGGCCTTTGGGATCGTCATCTCGTCCCGTGCGAGGGGTGTCGCCACGCCGTCCGTCGCGCGGATGACCGTGCCAATGCCGGTGCGGTCCGCGAAGCGTCCCGTGAGGAGCGTCGCACGCGTCGGACTGCAGGAGGCGCACGCCCACGCATTGCGGAAGAGGACGCCCTTGGCCGCCAGGCGATCCATGTTCGGAGTGGCCGCCGGCTGGGGATGGTCACCGTAGGCGGCGACCTTGTCCCGGCCCACGTCATCCATCAGCACAACGACGAAGCTCGGCGGCGGAGTGCCCGCGCCAAGCGACGCGGCGACCTGAAGCGTGAGGGATAGAAGCATGGGGCGTCTGACAGGAACTGAACTGTACTCCACCCTCGCGATTCTTGTTCCGAGCCACTGGGACAGCCCCAGCGAGCGCGCCCGAAGGGGAGGTCCAATCCAGCTCCCACCGGCGCCGTCCCAAAGGCACCCCCGGCGAACGCTACTTCCGTGCCAACACGTACAGCTGGACACACTCCGACGAGCGGGCTTCGTGCAGGAGGTCGGAGGTGTCGCCCGACCGCCCGTGGGAGGCGGCGACTGACGCCAGCTTCAAGACCCGGAGACCCGCCGCTTCGACCATCGCTTCGAGGGCGCCCGGCTCGCGAAGGCCGAGGCGAATAGGAAGGTCGGAGACGATGAGGGCGACCACGCCCTCGGGATTCAGGTGCTCGGTCACGCCGCCCAGGAATCGACGGAGCGTGTCGCCGTTCTCATCGAACACGGCCCGATCCAAAGCCGTGCGCGGAGTCTCCGGAACCCAAGGGGCGTTGAAGACCACACAGTCGAAGCGTTCACCGGCGGGGAAGAGGTTCGCTTGCACGGCTGAAAAGCGATCGCCCAACCCCAGGGCTCGGGCGTTGTCTCTTGCACATTGCACCGCGCGTTCTTCTGTGTCAGTCCCCACCGCCGAGGTCGCCCCTCGCTGAAGGAGCACGAAGGCGAGGACGCCGGTTCCGGTGCCCACATCAAGGACGGTCATGCGTTCGACCTCAAGGTGCTCCAGGAGGTCCACGTAAGCGCGCCGCGTTGGCGAGAACACGCCGAAGCGCGGGGTGATTCGCCCCGCAAGTCCCGGCACGTCCAGCCCCTTCTCCGTCCACTCCGCAGCGCTCAGGGCACCGCCGAGCGTGTTGAGCGCCACCACCCTGGAGCTCTCCGATGGGCCCCATGCCAAGGCGACCGCCTTCTGCGTGTCCGGCGCCCGGCGTAGGAGCAGCTCGCCGCCGGGCTCGATCAGGACCGTGATGTTCCCGAGTAGCTCGCCACCCTCGCGGGCCCTTTGGCGCTCGCTCTTCCAACGCGCTGCGAGGTCTTGGTCCCCAACGCGGCCCTGGGCGCCAGCACGCTCCTTGTTCAGCCTCCGCCGCAGCGCCTGCAGCAGCGCACGTCCGTTCCGGTAGTCGCCCGTCCAGAGCAACACTTGCCCAGCCTGGATCATCCGCAGAACCGCGGAGGCCCGAGCCCCGTCGTCAATGGGCGTCAAGCGCTCTGGCTCCGGTGCCCCTGATTCACTGATGAAGCCGGCCTTCCGACCATCTGGAAGCAAGATCATGGGCGGACTCTACCAGTACCGCCGGGCGGCGCGCGGATCCTTCAGATCGACTTCGGCGAAGTGGGACGAGCCTGAGTTGGCGCGGCCCATGACGCAACCCATCACTCTGACGCAGGGCGCGAGTTCAGGCGGCGCTGCGGGTCGACATCAACAGCAGCCCGGCGCCGATGCACGCGTCCACGAAGCTTGCGCGTTCCTTCTCGGTCCCAAGCGCCCGCACCATCAGGGCGAGGGCGCCCGTGTCCGTCTCCGTGACGAAGTAGGCCACCACGTGCACTCCCGCTGCGGCAGCGAGGGCCGTCACGTCGGGTGCCGTCGAGAGCTTGCCGCGCGTCCACAGGAACGTCATGGCCAGCGTATCGCCTGTGCTCAGGTGATCGGTGAAACCACGCAGCAGATCGTTGGTGGTCACAATGCCGACCAGTTCGCCGTCCGCCACGACGGCCATGCAACCCAAACGCTTCTCGAGCATCTGGCGAGCCACCATGTCCACGGGGTCCGATGGGGAGCAGTGCTTGACCTCATGGATCATCACCGAACGGACCGGAGCCTTCATGTTCTGCTGGCCCTTGTCCGCCTCGAGGTCCCCCACGAGGTGCGGCAAAGCCCGTAGCAGGTCCCGCTCGGACACGAGTCCGATGAGCCTGCCATCCTCCACCACCGGAGCGTGGCGGAAACGGCGGGAGCGCATGTCCCGGAGGACGTCAAGGCAACGACCGTCCGGGCTTACGGTGAATGGGTCCTTGGTCATCGTGTGCCGAATGAGCATGTAAGGAAGATCGGCACGGGAGCGCGTTCTCCCTGAGCCCGACCAGAGCGGGGGGGGGCAAAGTCCCAAACGGCTACCGCCAGGCGTCTTCGCGGGCCCCCCAGTCCCCCCCCAGGGCCGTTCGGGCGGACCCCACCACGGACAGTGCACCAATGGGCGCCTTCGCCCCCCCTGCCTGGGCCGGCTCCCTAGCGGTAGCCCCGCGTCACGCCAAGGCGCTTCATCCGAGAGGCCAACGTGGTCGGCTTGATTCCCAGGAGCTCAGCGGCCCCCCCGGGGCCAGAGACCCGGCCTTGCGACGCTTCGAGCGCCGTCAGGACATCTCGCTTCATGCGCGCCAAGCGCTCCGGCTCCGTGTCGAAGCCTCCCCCCTGCCCATCGTCCAACCCCTCGCGCTGGAATCGTGTGGTCGGGGCAAGGTCGAGATGGAGGCGGTCGTGGGAGGACAGGAGGACCGCGCGCTCGATGACGTTGTGTAGCTCGCGGACGTTCCCAGGCCAGCTATAAGCCTCGAGGGCCTCAATGTCCTCGGGGCGAAGGGAGAGTCCCAGCGCGTTCCTCCGGGCGGCGAGATCCCGCAGGAAGTGACGCGCGAGCAGTGCCACGTCCCCATCGCGCTCCCGCAGGGGAGGAAGCTCCACGGTCACGACGGCCAGGCGGTAGTACAGATCCTCACGGAACCGGCCATGACGCGCTTCTTCGGCGAGGTCACGATTCGTTGCCGCAACGACCCGTACGTCGACGGTCCTCTCGACCTCCTCACCGACACGGGAGAACTGCCCCTCTTGCAGGACGCGCAGGAGCTTGCCTTGCAGCCCCAACGGGATCTCACCCACCTCGTCGAGGAAGATCGTCCCGCCATCTGCGATCTCGAATCGGCCCGGACGATCGTGGGTGGCCCCGGTGAAGGCCCCTTTCACGTGCCCGAAAAACTCGCTTTCGAAGAGCTCCGTGGGCGTGGCGGCGCAGTTGACCTTGACGAGCGGTGCGCCTGCGCGCCCGCTCTGCTCGTGCACGGCGCTGGCCACCAGCTCCTTGCCCGTGCCCGTCTCACCGAGCACAAGGACGTTGGCGTCACTGGCAGCCACCCGCGACACCACATTCAGCGCGGAACGCAGGGCGAGGCTCTCGCCCACGATCCCCGAGGGCTCTCGGATGTCGCGAATCTCGCGCCGCAGGTAGTCACGCTCCAGCTCCAGCCGGGAGCGCAGACCCTCGATCTCTTCGAAGGCGCGCGCATTGGCGATCGCCACCGCCGCCTGCTCCGCAAACATTCGGAGCCAGGCACGGTGCTCCTCGTCGAGGTCCTCCCGGCAGAACAACGCGAGCACCCCGAGGACTTCCCCGCGGAAGACGAGGGGCTCGCCCGCGAAGCATGTGATGCCCTCCGCTTCGGCCCATTCCGGCCGCGCCAGCCATGACTTGTCCGAACCCGTGCACGTGAGGTAGTCGGGCCGACCTGTGCCTGCGATCCGCCCGACCTTGCGAACTCCGATCGGGAATCGCCGGAAGGCGCCGTCGATGCTCTCCCATCGCTCCCCGGGCTTCGCCGCGGAAGAGCCGTCGCTCGCCGCCAGGTGCAAGCACCGAGTCTGGTCGGGGCACTCCGTCCGGAAGAAGCACTCCCCGCAGAGGTCGCCTGGGCCAATCAGCCAAAGCCGAGCCAAAGCCACGCCGGGATCGGAGGCAAGCCCCTGGACGATCGCGTTGAGGACCGGCCGCAGCTCCGCGTTGTAGGCCGCTTCCAGGGCGACTCGCTGAAGCGTGGCCAGTTGCATCGGACCAAACTACGACATTTCGTGATCCAGGCGACGAGATCTCGTTCTTCGGCTAGATATCGCGCACGCCCCAGTCACGCCCACATGACGCTAACCCCCTTTCCTCAAAGCGCTTCCGCTCCACCAAGAGGCGTTGGCATCGCCCTTGCCTAAGCATCGTCCCTGTCTCTTATACACATCTGACGCTGCCGACGATATGCAGTGTGT
>CAJXRJ010000259.1 GCA_913058555.1 uncultured bacterium | reverse complement strand
GCCCCGACATGAACCCCAAAGGGACACTCGCCTTCGCTATTCTCCGCGAAGGCGAGTGTCCCTTTGGGGTTCATGTCGGGGCTTGTGTGCTCCTTCCCTCGGTCGAGGATTCGAAGCGCTGGCACCCCTGAATCGACCTCCCACGTTCCGACGCGGCCACCATCGGATGCGATGGCGACGGTCTGGCCTGAGGGTTGAATACGGGCGTTGACAATCCTGTGGTGAATGTCCGAGTCGGCCAGCTGCTTGCCGCTCTGCGTATCCCAGCACTGGAAGCGGTTGCTCCGCCACGTCACGAGCCTTCGCCCCTTCGGGCCGAAGTGCGCGAACTCCACGTGGCCGTCCGATTCGACCAGGGAACAATCGACCTCACCCGTGCGAGCGTTGACGATTTCAGGTGTGACCTTGGCGTAGTTGAAGCCGCCATTGCCGACGTAGATATGAACGAGGCCAGCGACCAGAAGCCGGTCCCCGGCTCTGTCGAACTGGATCGGGGCGTTGCTCCCCGAGGGCTGGATGCCGCCGAGGATGGGATGCCCGACGCTCAAATCGCCGCCGAGGTCGCGCTCGTAGAGGACCTCGTCCGTGTCCGCATTCCGCAGGGTGAGGATCCCCGCCTCGTCCACGGTTACGAGGCGCGAGCCATCCGGTGAAAGGGCCGCGTGGGTCAATGGGGTGCCGCCGGGTGGTGAGGCGACCTCAGTCATACCGGTGGCAAGATCCATGAGGGACAGTCGACCAGCACCATCGGCGATGAAGGCGTGGCGCTTTCCCGCGTGAACGACAAAATCGGCCGGGCCGCTGGTCTTAGTTGGCGAGCCATTGGTCTTTCCCGTGGCGACGTTCAGGGCCTCGATGGCGTAGGTGCGGCTGCTCACCACAATCCGATCCGTCCCAGGGATTCCCACGGCGACCGTGACCGGGTCGTCCAGGGGGTACTCCGCGACGGGCTTGCCGTCCCGTGTATCGTGGAGCGAGAGCGCTTGCTCGCCCCATGCCACGAGCCGGCTGCCATTCAGGGTCGCGCCCTCGATGACATCTGGGAACGAGATACTGCCGATCCACGACGGTTCGTGGAGGTCGAAGAGCCACGCCCGCTCGCCGACGATTCCAACGGCCCGCCCAGCGCCCGCGACCCATAGGTAGGGAAGATCGTCTTTGAGGTCTTCGGGAACGAGCCGCTCCAGGTCAACGATTCGCCCGTCGGACCAGCGCCACTCCATGCCTTCGCCGCCTTCCTGTTCAAGAATGGAGCCGGTCCCGTCGCCAGCGAGCGCGATCTCCCGTTCCCCGTAGGTGGGCAACTTCCATTGCAGGTATTCCTCTTGCAGACGGCCGCTAAACGAGTCGCCGGAAACCCAGATCGCGCCGTCATGAAATGCGGATTGCCACACCGTGCCGAAGGACGTCGAGTAATGGCGCAGGAGCGTGCCGCGCTCGACGTCCCAGAGGTTGGTCCGGTCGAAATTGGACGAAAGTAAACGCGAGCCATCTTGGTTAATGGAGATGCCGCAGTGTGCGTTCGCGGCGCTGAGCTGCCGGGGGACAGGGGTCTCGCTCGCCGTATCCCAGGTCCAAACACCGCTCGTTTCACCGCGGCCAGCGAGGGTCCGTCCGTCACCGCTAATCGCCAGGCCTTCGATTCGTGCAGGGCATGGCAAGAGGCGTGGCTCGTCGCTCTCGGGCGAGAGGAGTCGAAGGACGCCGCGCTGGGTAGCCTTGACGGCAAAGGGGCTATTCGCGCCGATGTAGAGCCGCGCGGCGTGTTCTTCGGCCGGACGAAAGCCGCCAGCGAGCCCGTCGGTCGACCAGATCTTCACGACGCTGTCACCCCCGACGCTGACGAGGCGGTGGCTGTCCGAAAACCAGACCTCTTTGATCTGACCGCCATGGTGCAGGACTGGACTGAGTCGCTCACCCGTGCGCGTATCCCAAATCCGCAGGCTGTCGGAGGTGCCGGCGGCGGCGAAGAAACGCCCGTCGGCGGAGAGGCAATGGGCCACGTCCCCATACTTCGCCCGATACTCAGCCTCGAGGTCGTCGGGAACTAGGGGGAGGCCGCTGCTCCGGCCATCCGGGATCGCACTCGAGGAGGCCACCTGCGGGATGGCCGCGACCCAGCGATCCGCCGCGGGATCAAAAGCCAGGGTGCGCGCGCCGTACTGTTGGGCGCTGTATTCGTGCCCGGTCATCGGTTCCGTGGCCCACGACTTCGCCTCGACATCCCAGATTCGAAGCTGCCCCCAGTGGTTGATGGCGAGTAGCGATTCGGATGGATGAAATGAGAGACTGACATCCGTGATGTACTCATCGTCTTGGAGCGGCAGCTTCACCGTCGACGATTCGCCCGACGAAAGGTCGTGAATCGAGAGTTCGAACTCGTCGCAGAAGGCCAGGTACCTTCCGTCGTGGGAGAACTCAAGCGGGACGAAGTTGTAGGCTCGACCGCTATGGGTGTAGCTCGGCTCCTTCGCGCCAAGGTCCCAGACGGATAGGGTCGACGCTTCGTCTTTTCCTTGCGCCACGGCGAGCTTGCGACCGTCCGGACTCCAGCCAATGGCATAGTCGGCCAGTTCTGCGGGTGACCGGAAGATGACCTCTCCGGTCTCAAGGTCATAGATGTTCACCCCGAGCGATTCCCTCGGCAGGACCGCCGCATGGTGCCCAGTTGGCGATATCTTGGCCTCGTACGAGCTGCAAGGAATGGGGTCGAAGAGAAGTTTGCCCGTCTCCTCATCCCACACCCGTAGTTCACCCCAGAGGGTCAGAATGCGGCCACCGCCCATGCTCACCATTGGGGAGCGCCAGGTGGGCTCGTCCTTCGGCCGCGGCAGGCGCAGGGTATGCACCAGGCCCGAGGCCCACTCGGTCATCCGAGCCAGCGCCCGTCGCTCTTGCAGATCATCGCCTTCCACAAGGCCCCGGGCGCGGGCCATGATCGCCTGGTCGAATTGGCCAAGCGATTCGAGGCGGATGGCCTCTGCGCGCCAGTCCTGGGCCTCCTGGGAAGGGACGAAGAGCGCGAGCGTGGCAAGGAAAATAAGCATGTCAGCCGTGCCCTACTCGTCCCTCGTTCCAGAGTAACGGAGTGTTCGTGAACCGTGCCCGCGCGGACGACGTGGGTGATGGCGCGGATACGGCCGAGCCGTTGTCGGTGGCCTTGCGCTCTCCCATGGGTGAAGTGTCCCGAACGGGTGGGGCACCCCATGGGCGGAGTTCGCTTTCCAGGTAGGTGAGTGCCTCATCCAGACCGGCGTGGTCGGTCATAGGCGGGACTCTGCTCTCGTCCAAAGGCCCATCAGGCGCCGCCTTACTTCTTGGGGCCCTTCTCTGAGGTCAAGTCCCGGAAGGCGAAGCCCTTGATCGTGGCGGTTCCGCCGACGAGGCCGAAGCCGATCCTCGATGGCTCGAGTTTAAGGTCTGCTTCGAGGAGGAGGTTGCCCTGGACGTACATCTCGGCGTGGCCATTGCGCACTCGCAGCGCGATGTCGATGTGGCGACCTGGCGCGAGTCGGATGGAGTCGGTGTGGGCGACACCGCCCTTGGGCGTGTAGATGAATGCACCTTGCCCCAGGAGGATCGCTTCGCAACCGGGACCGTACCGCACTTTGAGGCCCCAGCATTCGGGCCCCGCCTTGGCGCGGATTCTGATGACGCAATCGCCATGGGCATCGCCGGGTACTTCGACATGTGACCAATCCCCACCGCTCGGGTTCTTTCCGGTGACGAGGTCCTTCCCAATGGTCCAGGTGCTGACTTCGTCGATTGGCTCGCCCGCGCTGATCACAGATGTCCATGAGTCAGCCTCGCCCAGAACATCCGCCGGTAGTTCCTGGGGAACGAACCGCTTCCGTTTGGTGAATGCACCGCCATCGCCCCGTCGCTGGCTCAACAGCGTGCGAAGCGCGGGCCGCATCGGGAAGGCTGTCAGTCGAGCGTGCCAGCCGGCCTCGGCCTCCTCGAGCGAAACACCCAAGGCGGTCTGAATATCAAGGCCATGGTAGTAGTCCATGACCTTGCTTGGCGGATGGGACTCGAGGAGGTAGAGGAAGTAGCTTCCCCCGACGTCGTAGGCATTGAGGCCGGGATTCTCCTTCAGGAAGCGATAGAAGTCGGGGTGCGAGGTGAGCGACTCTAGCTTCGGCAGGGTTTTGCGCTGGAGCTCGTACGCAGCGACCGCATGGACGGGGACGCCGTGCACGAACCCCAGGGCCGAATTGGCAAGGCCCTCCGCGAAGAAAATGTTGCGCTTCTCTTTCCCGGTCCGGTCCATCGCGGCAACGACGATGTGAACGAGTTCGTGCTTGCGCGTTTGGTCGTTGTCCCATGGGACGTGACTTTCACGGCCGGATGAGTAGCCGCCCGTGCCCCGGACGCCGGTGATCGCGGCCAGCTCCGGGAGGTCGTCGTACAGGTAGAGTTCGAAGGGCTTGTCGTCAGCGACTCTGCCTGCGAGCTCTAGCTTCGCCACGATCTCGGCGTATTCGAGCTCCGCGAGGTGCGCGGTTCGATCGACAGAAGCCCCGGCGCGCGAGCCCGGGCGATACCGAATCACGAAGTGCTCCGTCCTCAGCTTTCCCGAGAGCGCGCTCTGCGCGGGCATGCTCTCGAAGCCGAACGGGATGGACATGAGCAAGCACGCAGCGAAAGCTTGGAAGGATCCCATTGGCTCGATGATAGCAGTATCGTGAAGATCGGAGCCGACGCTGTCATCCACCCGCCACGTGGGCGTCCGCCAGCACCTGCTCCGCCAGCTTCCCGTTCATCTCCTCGTAGTGAGAAGGCCGCATATGGAACTCGCCCTCACCGCCGGTCAAGGCCGATAGCGTCGGCGCGTACTCGAGCATTTCCGCCATGGGGACGGTCGCTATGACGACGGCTCTGTGGCCTTGATTGTCCGTTGTTAGCACCGTGCCACGGCGCGACGCGAGGTCGCCCATGATGTCACCCACACGGTTGTCCGGGATGATGATCTGGACGTGCATGTGGGGCTCGAGGAGGACCGGCTTTGCTTTGGCGAGGGCAGCCTTGACCGCGAAGGAGCCTGCGAGTTTGAAGGCCATCTCGTTCGAGTCCACCGAGTGGTACTTCCCGTCCACGCATTCGACTCGGACATCGACGACGGGGAATCCCCCGAGCGGGCCGGCCAGGCAGGCCTCGGCCATGCCCTTCTCGACGGCGGGGATCAGGTTCCGTGGGATGGAGCCGCCCGTGATCCTGTCGTCGAACACGAGGCCCTCCCCGCGCTCCGCAGGCTCGAGGTTCACCACGCATTGACCGAACATCCCGGCGCCACCGGTCTGCTTCTTGAGCTTGCCCTCAACCTTCTCCACACGCCTGGATACTGTCTCCCGGTACGGAATCTTCGGCGTCTTGAGGGTCATCTGAACGTTGAACATCCGCTCGAGTTTCTGCGCCGTCGTGCGGATGTGCAGCTCGCCCATCCCTGTGATCAAGAACTCACCCGTCATAGGGTCGCGGCCCAGGTGCAATGAGGGGTCCTCGTCGGCGAGGCGCGCTAGGGCTGCGAAGACCTTCTCGTCGTCTTTCTTGTGGGTCGCCTCCACGGCGTAGGAGATCACACCCTCAGGCCTCTTGGGCTCTTGCAAGTGAATGCCCGCCTTCTCGCTCGTCAAGACGTCGCCTGTGTGGACGTCCTTGAGCTTGGCGACCGCGACGATGTCGCCGGGGCCCGCGCTGTCCACATCTACGTGTTCTTCGCCCCGCAGCAGGAACATCTTGCCAACGCGCGTCTTCTTCTGGTTGCTCGCGTTCAGCACCGAGGAGTCGTGCTCGAGGGTTCCTGAGACGATCCGCAGAACGGATAGCGCGCCCGCGTAACGATCAATCACGGTCTTGAAGATGACGGCGGAGAGTTGCGCGTCGGCGTTCGGTTCGGCGACGGTCTCGGACTCCTCGCCGACGGTGGTGCATTTCCAGGCGCCGCGGTCCTGGGGGGACGGCAGGAGCTCGGCCACCTCTTGCAGGACGACGTCGACGCCCACCTCGGCAATCGCCGAGCCGCAAAGTACGGGTAGCAGCACGCCCGTGCGGGTGCCCTCCGCCAATCCGTCGATCACTTGATCATTGGACAAGGTCCCGGTCTCCAGATAGGTGTTGATCAAGTCGAGGTTGGTCTCTGCCACCGCCTCGACGAGCTGCTCCCGCAGGACCTTGTACTGACTCATCAAGTCATCGCTGACCTCTGACTCTGTCCCGTCGGCGAGGATGACCTTTCCGTGGAGGATGTCGAGCACTCCAACGGGCGCCCCTTCCTCGCCGATCGGAGTGTCGAGCAACACGGGACGTGTTTCCAACTCGGCCAGGGAAGCCACGGCAAGGTCCAGGTCCGCACGGTCGCGGTCGAGACCGTTGACAAAACCGAGTACGGGCAGCCCGTTGTCCCGCGCGACGTTGAGCATGTGCTGGGTGCCGGACTTCACGCCCTCGACACCGTCGATGATGAGAATGACGGCATCGAGCGCCTGCAATGCCACTTCACCGTCACCGGCGAAGTTGGGGTCGCCCGGGGTGTCGACGAGGGTCATGTGATGGTCGTGCCAATCGAACGCGTAAACGTGTGACGTGATCGAGGCCGTGTGATGACCGTCTCGCTCCTCGGGCAGGTAGTTGAGCACCGAACTACCGTCGTCCACTCGGCCCAGTCGTGCGGTCGCTCCGGCGCGGTGCAGGATGGCCTCGCCGAGGGACGTTTTGCCGTCTCCGGCGTGCCCAATGATGGCGAAGTTCCGAGTGTGGGTGACTTGAACATCTCTCATGGGAAGCAGGTGTGGTAGCTGGCTGGCTGCTGCATCGAGACGTTACGGGCGACGGATCAGAGATCCGACGGGTCGGCCCATGGAGCGGGAGGTGTTGCAGCGAGGTAGGCCATGGCAAGTGAGGGTGAGCTGAGCCAGTCACGTCTCTCATTGAAGGCTACCACCAACTGCCGAATTTGGCGGGGGGTCGCATTGCCTTGGTAGTTTCCCGTTGGCGCGGTCCCGTTCTTCCAATCGATGGCCCCGACCGCGTGCCCCGGACACGCCTGCATTCCGTGCCGCACACGGGGAGCCCCTGCCACGGGGCGCTGGCTCGGCGAGGTCCCCTCAGGGCGCGCCGGAGACAAGGTCCGTCGCATGGTCAGCACCGGCATTGGTGCTACCCGAGGATCTCTTTCACCACCCGCGCCGGCTCGACTCCAGTGAGGCGCTGGGAGAGGCCTTGGAACTTGTAGTTCAGGCGCTGATGGTCGATGCCGAGCAGGTGCAGGATCGTGGCGTTGAGGTCGCGTACGTGGACGCCACCGTCGAGGACGTTGTAGCAGAAGTCGTCCGTGACACCGTGCTCGATGCCCCCTTGGACGCCGCCGCCGGCGAGCCAAGTGGTGAAGCAGCGGCCGTGGTGGTCGCGGCCGGAGTTGAGCCGGCCCTGGCTGTAGGCCGTTCGACCGAACTCGCCGCCCCAGACGACGAGGGTGTCATCCAGTAGGCCGCGCCGTTTCAAATCGGTGACGAGCGCCGCGCTCGCCTGGTCGGTGTCCTTGCACTGGGCGGTGAGGTCTGGGATGAGCGAGCCGTGCTGGTCCCAGCCGCGGTGGAAAAGCTGCACGAAACGCACGCCGCGCTCCATCATGCGGCGGGCCAGCAGGCAATGGGCCGCGTAGGTGCCGGGCCTGCGCGCGTCCTCGCCGTAGAGCTCGAAGGTCTCATCGGGCTCGTCCGAGAAGTCCGCGAGCTTGGGCACCGACGTCTGCATGCGGTAGGCCATCTCGTACTGGGCGATGCGGGCTTCGATCTCCGGATCGCCAGTGGCTTCGGCCCTGCGGCCGTTGAGCGCCTTGAGGGCGTCGAGTTGGTCCCGCCTCAGGCCCCGGTCTACGCCCGCCGGGTTCCCGAGGTGCAGGACCGGATTGCGGCCGGACCGCAGGCGCACACCCTGGTGCTGGCTCGGCAGGTACCCCGAGCCCCACAGGCGGGAGAAGATCGGCTGGCCGGGGTTCTTTCCGTTCCCCTGGCTGATGAGGACCATGTAGGCCGGCAGGTCCTGATTCTCCGAGCCAAGGCCGTAGCTGAGCCATGCCCCCAGGGAGGCCTTGCCCACTTGCTGGTCCCCCGTGTTGATGAACGTGATGCCCGGATCGTGATTGATCGCCTCGGTGTTCACGGCCTTCACCACGGCGAGGTCGTCGACGATGCGTGCGGTGTGGGGAAGCAGATCGCTGACCCAGCGGCCGCATTCTCCGTGCTGGCGGAAGGGCTTGATCGGACGGTTCGCCAGGAACTGCTTCTGTCCCGAGGTCATCCCCGTGACGCGCTGGGTGCCCATGATGGAGGGCGGGAGGGGTTGGCCGTGGAGCTTGTCCCAGTGGGGCTTGTGGTCCCAGAGATCGATGTGGCTTGGGCCCCCTGACTGGAAGAGGTAGATCGCGCGCTTCGCCCGCGGCGCGAAGTGCGGCAGGCCAGGCAGCCCTTGGTTCTCCGCAGTTGGCACTCCTTCGCCGCGTCGCCCGAAGGCCGCCGGACTGAGCAGTGATGCCAAGGCCGCGGTGCCTAACGCCGTGCCTGCTCCGCCGAGAAGTTGTCTGCGTGTGAAGGAACGGTGGTGCTCGGTGATCGGGTCCATGCTCGGGATCCTGGCCTAGGGCCGCGTGATGGTCTCATCGAGGTTGAGGACGACGGCAGCCACCGAGGACCAGGCGGCTAACTCAGGGTCGTTCCATCCCACGGCGTGCTGAACGGCGTCCGAGTCCGCGCCGTAGCGCGCCGCCGCGGCGCTTTGGTGCTGGAGCAGCACCGCCACCTCCGCGGGCTCGGGGAAGCGAGCGGTCGCACGGCGGAACATGAACCGCACCCGTTCGTGGGCGCTCTTGCCGCCCTCCTTCAGAACAAGGGCGGCCAGGGCCCGCGCGGCTCCGACGTATTCGGGGTCGTTCAGCAGGACGAGCGCTTGCAGGGGCGTGTTTGTCACGGACCGTTCCACGGCGCACACCTCACGGGTCGGGGCGTCGAAGGCCGCGAGGGACGGGGGCGGGCTCGTGCGCTTCCAAAAGGTGTAGAGGCTGCGGCGCCGAAGACCTTCGCCCTTGCTCGGGTAATAGGCCTGGGCGGTGAAGGCCTTCGGATAGCCGAAATGGCTGACCTCTCGCCAAAGACCAGCGGGCTGGGCGGGGTACACGCTCGGCCCCCCGACGCGCAGGTCCAGGAGGCCGGCAATTCGGAGGGCATTGTCACGCACGAACTCCGCGGGGAGACGCAACCGCGCCATGCGCGCCAGGAGCTTGTTCTCGGGGTCGCGCTCCATGAGGCTGTCTCTTATACACATCTCCGAGCCCACGAGACT
>CAJXRJ010000258.1 GCA_913058555.1 uncultured bacterium | reverse complement strand
TCTACACACTGCATATCGTCGGCAGCGTCAGATGTGTATAAGAGACAGCGTTTTGCTGGAGATCATCACGTCCCTCGATCCGACCGGGCGCTCCCTCTCCGGGTACGACGGGATCGAGGAGGGCTCAGGAGATCCTCTCGATCGCCTACTGGCGAATTCCGAGGCCTTCACCGGTGACCCAGAGACTGAGGCATCCTTCCGGCTCGCCATCGGTCAAGCGCTCGAAGGGTTCGGGCGTAACCGGGAAGCCGAGGCCGAGCTACAGCGTGCCGTGACGCTCTACGCCCAGCTTCCTGGTCACGAGGCAGAGTATGTGCAGAGCCTAGCGATACTGACCTACGTCCTGGCAGGGTCACCATTCCATGACGAGGCTGCGGCGGTCAAGACGGCACGACTGGCGGTCGACACGGCCCGCGCGAAGCTCGATCCAAACAACCACTGGACCATGTCGGCTGAACTGGCGTTTGCCCAATATTCCGGGGGTCTTCTCACCCCCGCCGGGGAACTCCAATTGGCCGAACAAATCGCGCGCCGAGCACGCGCCACCTCTCCTGTAGACCACCTCATCGTGGCCAGAGCTGGGACGAGGGCGATCCCCATTGCCTTCGGGCTGACCGGGGACATGCAGAGCGCAGTGGCCGCTGCGGAAGAGACCGTCTCGGCGTGCCGCGCAGCAGGCGAGAACGCCCCCGCCTACTGCTTGGCCCTCATTACAATTGCGCAGTTACACGTCATAGCGGAGGAGTGGTCAGGCGCCGCCGCTTACTCCACCGAGGTCATCGCGCTCTCCGCGCAGATCCGCGGCGAACAGCACCGGGACACTCATCGGCTGATGTCGATGTTCGGTTGGTGCTATTTCAAGGCCGGTGATCCGGAGAAGGCGGAAGAAATATACTTGAGAGCCATGGCCTTGTTCCCAGATGACCGTGATGCCACCGACTCGGACCTCGTTCAGATCATCGTCAACTATGCGTGGGTGCTCAAGAATACGGGGCGCAAGGCTGAGTTCGACGAGACTTTACTGCAGTGCCTGCCCTACTACTACGCTGATGAGCCGGGCAGCCTCACCGGCATCCCCTTGGTCCCGAGAGATGTGTTCAATGCACTAACCGCTGCTCGTCCTCCCGAGGAATCCCTCGCGTTCGCGCGCATGTTGTTGGAGCGAGTGACAACGGAGGGCATTGAGCATGCTCGCTTGGCCAATTCCCTCTGCGGCATGGCCTGGGACATGCGGACGCGTGGCGACGCGGCCCTCAACGTCGCTGAGGGGTTGGCCACCTGGGCGGTCGACGTTCTCAGCAAGGGGCCAACTTCCGCTCAATTCGAGCACGCCGATGCCCTCGACACGCTTGCTGTGCTCTGCCGTCTGCGGGGCGAGGACTTTGACCGTGCGGAGTCCCTCTCCCGAGAAGCCCTGCGACTCATCCGGCCGATGCTCAGCGAAAAGCGCGCGGGCGCGGCCCGATTTCAGATGCACCTGGCGGAGTGCCTAGCGAGCCTTGGGCGGGAGGACGAAGCGCGCAAGGAATTCGCCGCGGCCCTAGCGGTGGCCGAGGATTGCGATCCAGCCATTCCTGAGCTCATCGCTGAGATCATCGCCGCCAGGGACGGGCCACCGGCCTCGAGCCGGTGATAGGGGGTTAGGAAGCCCTTTCAAGCGGAGATGGCGGGTTCCTTCCGTGACTGTCCCTTCCCACTTGGACCCCAGGTTCCCGTGTCCGACACTTTTTGCCAACTCGATGTCCGGGTGTGTCACCGCTCTCCGCGTTGGGGGTTGCCGGTCTGACATGGAGCTTCTGATCCGGCATAAGCCCGTCGGGCACCATCGCCCCCCCCCTCTTGCCCACAAGGCCTGCGACTCTCTCAGGTCTTGGCCTGCTCCACGACCTTACTCATGACTTCGACCTCTCTCCCCCCCGCGGTATTCATCACTCCGTGGCGCCACGCCATGACACTTCCGGCCCGCCTGATAGCCCCTCTCGTTCTGGCACTCTCCGCCGCGCCCGCCATGGCGCAATGGTCCACGGCCACGCTGTCCGTGCCACGGACGTCGCCTGCTGGGGCCAGCGTTGGGGAGAAAGCGCTCTTCGCGGGCGGATTCTCTGCCGGGGTAGCGTCGGACGTCGTCGATATCTATGACACCAGCTCGGGCAGCTGGACGACAGCCACGCTCAGCTCAGCGCGGGGTGGCATCAGCGCCACTACCGTGGGTCACAAGGTCTACTTCGCTGGAGGGTACGTGAACCCAGATCGGACCGGGGCCGTGGACACCATCGACGTGTATGACGACTCGACAGGCGCTTGGTCGACGCTCGCCCTCCCGAGCCTGAGCCAGAACCTATGGGGATACCCAATCGTCGCATTGACCGCGGGGCACATGGCGCTCTTCTCTCGCGACAGCGACATCGACATCCTCGACACGCAGACAGGGATCTGGACGACGGAGACGATGCCCTTCGGCAATTTCCATTTCCCGATGACAGGTGCGACCCTGGGGGCCAAGGCTGCCTTTGTTAGCGAGGACGCCGTAATGCGCATCTACGACGCCGACGCGGGAACTTGGACCTTGGTGGGTTCGGGCCTAGGGGGAAATTCGGGCCCGAACGGGAGACCTCTCCCGGGGCGGGGGCCGGCCTCCGCCTTCGCTGGAGGTGACTTGATCTGCGGCGGCGGCGAGCGAGGTTGCCTTTGGTTTGGTGGAAGCAGTTCGACCCAGTCTGCGTTCTTATTCGACATTGGTGGCAACGGGTTTACTACAGGTGGTTTCACCCAGGGCAAGTCGTATCTCGCGGCGACGTCGACCGGCAACAAGGCTCTCTTCGCCGGAGGGGCGGGCCAACAATGCGGCGTAACTTATTGGCGCGCGAGCGTCGATATCTACGACAGTGCAACCGGCGCCTGGACCGTGAGCTCGCTCTCCGCGCCGCGCGGGTACCTGGCGGCGGCGACCGTTGGGTCTCTATCGCTCTTCGCCGGCGGAGAGAACGACCAAGGCCCTAGCGATGTCGTCGACATCTACGACGAGTCCATCGGCGCGACCTATTGCTCGCCCGCGGTGATCAACTCGACCGGGCAGTCTGCGGCTATCACAGCAGAGGGGTTCCCTGGGTCTGTCGCCCAGGGCTATGTCCTGCTGCGCGCGTCTTCGCTGCCCCCTGCGGCGCTGACGCTCTTCCTCTGCAGCCCAACCCAGGGCAACGCAACGGGCCCCGGCGGCAGTCAAGGCACCCTCTGCCTTGGGGGTGCCATCGGTCGCTTCCTCGGGCCGGCACAGATCGGTCCGTCGAGTGCCGCCGGCATCGCGACGCTCAATGTCGATCTGACGCAGCTCCCGCGCCCGGGCGGCAACCTGGCAGCCCAGGTCGGCGAGACCTGGAATTTCCAGGCGTGGTACCGGGACGTCAACCCGGGACCGACGAGCAACTTCACGGACGCGGTCTCGGTAACGTTGCAGTAGCCGTTTCCGCGGCGGCATGGACTTGCCGCCGACGCTTGCGAGAGCAACGATCGGGGGGACTTGGTTCAACGGTTCCCTCGACCAGCCCCCTACTCTGATGGGACCTCGGCCTGACTGCGTTTGCGGATGAGACCGGCAGAATCCAGCTGATGACACAAGACTTCGACCACCTCATCGGCTGCTTTCATGCCGCTCTCGAGCTGCCCGAGGGCGAGCGATGTGCCTACGTGGACGGTCTTGGGCTCGAGGAAGAACCTCGCCGCGAACTTGACCGCATGCTGGCGGCGTACGCGAAGGACGACAGCTTCCTCGATCCAGTGGCCGGTCCCGCGCTCGACCTCCGCGGAGCGTCCCCGGGCGAGGACCCCAACGTCGGGAAGCAGATTGCGTCCTATCGGATCACCCGGGCGATCGCTTCTGGAGGCATGGGCACCGTCTATGAGGCCACGCAGGAATCGCCCCGGCGCCGCGTCGCACTCAAGATCCTGCACCCCTCATTGGGGTCCAACGAGGTGCTCGCGCGCTTCCGTCGTGAAGCCGAGATCTTGGGGTCGCTGGCGCACCCGGGCATCGCGCAGATCTTCGAGGCGGGAAGCGCCGAACTCGGTGGGCGGGCCGTTCCGTTTATCTCCATGGAGCTGATCGACGGGGAGCCGATCACGGAGCACGTCTTGAGGAACAGCCTCGACCGACGAGAGATTGTGAAGCTCGTTGCCGAGGTGGCCGACGCCGTTGCGTTCGCCAACCAACGGGGCGTGGTGCACCGCGACCTCAAACCCAGCAACGTCTTGGTGGACGATGAAGGGCATCCGAAGGTCGTTGATTTTGGTGTGGCCCACACGGGCGGAGTCGACGGAAGACTGGAAACGCTGCAGACCTCCCCTGGAGCCCTTCTCGGAACGCTCACTCACATGAGCCCGGAGCAAGTCTCGAGCGGCCGTACGGCCGTCGACCAACGGACTGATGTGCACGCGCTTGGGATCCTGCTCTTTGAACTTCTGACCGGAACGCTTCCTTACGACGTTGTGGGCAGGCCCTTGCCCGACGCGCTGCGCACAATCGCGGACGCTGATCCGGCCAGGCTCGTATCGGTGGATGCGGGGCTTGGTGGCGATCTCGACGCCATCGCCAGCAAAGCGCTCGAGAAGCAGCCCGGCCGTCGCTACGAAACCGCAGCGGCGATGGCCGCAGACCTTCGGCGCCACCTGCGCCACGAGCCCGTCGTCGCCCGACCGCCCTCGACGGTCGACCGGCTCGTCAAGCTCTCGCGTCGCCATCGCTTGCTCGTGGGATCGGTTGCGGCTGTCACGTTGTCCCTTGCTATTGGGCTCTTTGCGACCCTTCGCGCTGCGGGCGAAGCGAGCCGCGAGGCCGAGCGCGCGCGAGGACTCAACGACATCATGCTAGAGATCATCACCTCCTTCGATCCGAGCGGCCGCCCACTGTCGGGGTACGACGGGATCGAGGAGGGTTCAGGAGGTCCTCTCGACCGCCTATTGGCGAATTCCGGGGCCTTCGCCGGTGATCTGGAAACGGAGGCATCCTTCCGGCTCGCCATCGGCCAGGCACTTGAAGGGGTCGGGCGTGATCGAGAAGCCAAAGCCGAGATGGAGCGTGCCGTGGCGCTGTATGCGCAGCTACCTGGTCACGATGCCGAGTATGTGCAGAGCCTGGCGCTCCTTGCCTACATCGTCTCAGCCGCGCCATTCCATGACGAGCCAGCGGCAGTGAAAGCAGCACGAATGGCCGTCGATACGGCCCGAGCCACTCTGGATCCAGGCAACGTCTGGGCTATGGCGGCTGAGCTCGAGTTCGGCAAACATTCAGGAGGTGCGCTCAGTCCCACCGAGAAGGCGCAGTTGGCCGCGCAAGTCGCAAAGCGGTCGCGTGCCATCCTTCCGGCGGACCATCTCCTCGTGGCCGCTGCAGGCAAGCAAGCGATCACTACGGAATTCGAGCTTGAAGGGAACATGCAGCGCGCGATGTCCGCCGCAGAGGAACTCCTCTCTGCGTGCCGGGAAGTCAGTGAGAGTACGCCCGCATACTTGTTGGCCCTAATGGCTACGTGTCAGATGCACTTCTTGGCGGGGGACTGGTCAAGCGCCGCCGCTTACTCTGCAGAGGCGATCGCGCTCTCCGTGAAGCTCCGTGGCGCACAGCACCGGGAATCGCTCGAGCTTATGGCAACCTTCGGTTGGTGCTACTACAGGGCAGGTGATTTGGAGGAGGCGGAGAAGCTGTTTCTGGGCGCCATAGCTTTGCTCCCAGAAGGTCGTGATCCCGCTGACTCGGGACTTGTTCAGATCCTCGTTTGGTATGCGGTCATGCTGAGGGACACGGGGCGCCAGGGGGAGTCTTTCGACGTGTTCCTGCAATGCGTGCCCTACTTCCAGCCCGAACACCGGGGCAGCCTCACGCAGTTCCCGGCACTTCCTCGGCTCGTATTCAACGCACTGGCCGCGACTCGCCCCCCCGAGGAATCCCTCCACTTCGCACGCATGCTGTTGGAGCGAGTGACAGCGGAAGGCATCGAGCATGCCGGCTTGGCCAGTTTTGTCAGCGCGATGGCCTGGGATTTGAGGACCCGTGGCGAGGCGGCCCTCAACGTCGCTGAGGGTTTGGCTACCTGGGCGGTGAGTCTCCACAGCGGGGGATCGACCTCCGGCACGCACGCCCATGCCGCTGCGCTCGATACGCTGGCTGTGCTCTGCCGTCTACGGGGCGGGGACCTAGGCCGTGCGGAGTCCCTCTCGCGGGAAGCCCTGCAACTGATCCAGCCGATGCTCAGCGAAGAGCGCGCGGGCGCGGCCCGATTTCAGATGCACCTGGCGGAGTGCCTAGCGAGCCTTGGGCGGGAGGACGAAGCGCGCAAGGAATTCGCTGCGGCTCTAGCGGTGGCCGAGGACTGCGATCCCGCGGTTCCTGCGCTCATCGCTGAGATCATCGCCGCGAGGGACACACCTCCGGCCTCGGGCCGGCGATAGAAGGCTGGCAGGCCCCTCCGAACCGAGATGGCGGGTTCTTTCCGGGACGGCCCCTTCCCGCTTGGACCCCAGGTTCCCGGGTCCGGCACTTTTCGCCAACTTGATGTCCGGGTGCGTCAGCGCTCTCCGCGTTGGGGGTCGCCCGTCTGGCATAAGGCTTCCGATCCGGCACCCGCCCGCCGGGCACCATCCCCCAGGGCCTGCGACTCCCACAGTTCTTAGCCCGCCCCACGAAACTACCCATGACTCCGAATTCCCTCGCCCTTGCGGTATTTCTCACTCCGTGGCGTCGTGCCATGACACTTCCGGCCCGCCTCGTGGCCCCTCTCATACTGGCACTCTCCGCGGCGCCCGCCATGGGGCAATGGTCCACGGCCACGTTGTCTGCGCCAAGGGCGTCGATTGCCTCGGCCAGCGTTGGGCAGAAAGCGATCTTCGCAGGCGGATTCTCTGCGGGGGTGGCCTCCAACGTCGTCGACATCTACGACGCGACCTCGGGCGTATGGACGACAGCGGCCCTCAGCACGGCCCGAGGAGGCATCGGCGCCACGACCGTGGGTCACAAGGTCTACTTCGCTGGAGGCTACGTGAACTCGGATCAAACCGGGGCCGTGGACACCGTCGACGTGTATGACGACTTGACAGGTGCTTGGTCAACCCTCGCTCTTCCGAGCGTCAGCCAAGGGCGAGCCTCGATCGTCGGATTGACCGCAGGTCACATGGCGCTCTTTTCACGGGACAGCCAGGTCGACCTCCTCGATACGCAGACAGGGATCTGGACGACGGCTCCGGGCATCTCTTATCCCATCATGACAGGCGCAGCCATTGGCACTAAGGCCGCCTTCCTAACCCAAGGCTATCTGCTGCTCGTGTACGACGCTGACACGGGAGTTTGGACAGTGACGTCTTGGGGCCTAGCTTCGAATGATCTCCCAAGGGAGGGGAATGCAGCCGCCTTTGCTGGCAATGTCTTCATTGGCAGCGGGGGCGAGAGAGGGTGCGTCTTTGGTGGATGGCAGTCGGATGCGCTGACAGTCTTCGACGACTTTGACAACGGCAATGCGACGACAGGCTGGCTACCTTCGAGCAGGGCGTATCACGCGGCGGCGTCGACCAGCAACAAGGCCTTCTTCGCTGGAGGGAGGACTGTCGGTTGCGCGTCGTCTGTATGGTTGGCGAGCGTAGATGTCTACGACAGCGCGACGGGAGCTTGGACCACGAACTCGCTCTCCACGCCGCGCGGTCGCCTGGCGGCGACGACGGTTGGATCTCTATCGCTCTTCGCCGGAGGAGAGAACGACCAAGGCCCTAGCGACGTCGTCGACATCTACGACGAGTCCATCGGCGCAACCTATTGCTCACCCGCGGTGATCAACTCGACCGGGCAGTCTGCGGCTATCACAGCAGAGGGGTTCCCAGGATCCGTCGCCCAGGGCTATGTCCTGCTGCGCGCGTCTTCGTTGCCCCCGTCGGCGCTGACGCTCTTCCTCTGCAGCCCAACCCAAGGCAACGCCACAGGCCCCGGCGGGAGTCAAGGCACGCTCTGCCTTGGGGGTGCCATCGGCCGCTTCGTCGGGCCGGGCCAGATCGGTCCGTCGAGTGCCGCCGGCATCGCGACGCTCGACGTGGACCTGACGCAGCTCCCGCGCCCGGGCGGCAACCTGGCAGCCCAGGTCGGCGAGACCTGGAATTTCCAGGCGTGGTACCGGGACGTCAACCCGGGACCGACGAGCAACTTCACGGACGCGATATCGATCACGTTCGAGTGATCGACTAGGGCACTCGCCTCACTCGCATCGTTCGTCAGGGGTTGAGGAGTTCCATTTCGAGGAGTTGTCGCAGGCGTTCGCCTTCGTCCTCGCCCATTTTGACATCGAATAGTTCGACGTCACCGTCGGGGGTGGTGGCCCTGTAGTGGTGGTGAGACTGGGGGACGTCGTTGATGGTCGTGCCCGTGGCCTTTGATGTGGACGCGACCGACTGCACGTCTTCGATGCGTTCACCCTTTGCGTCGGCGGGGTATGAGTAGAGGCCCAGGCGCTTGTCGATGTGAAGGAAGCTCTGGGGCGAGCGTTGCTTGCGCCAGCGTTGGAATCCGAAGAACGCGGCGACCGCGAAGCAGGCGCCGACGATGGGGAGCACCTGGGAAAGTGGCGCTTCGAAGCCCAGCAAGAAGATCACTGGGAAGGTAGTGATGAAGGACGCGGCGGTGAGCACGATCAGGAAGATCGTGAGGGCCGAAAACATGGGCTTCGCGATCACCACGTTGTACTCGGTGTCGACTTTTACGTAGCGGCTGCGCAGGGCATCGACTGCGGAGCCCCTCTGGCGGAAACCGCGGAGGGCCAGAAGGAGGAACCCAAGGCCGACGCAGTGAAAGGGCATGAAGAAGAGGATCAGCGCGCCGGGGAACGAGTCGATCGAGGCGTCCAATACCACTTCGCTCGGATCATCCGGGTCCAGGAGTGCCGTCACCGTCTCTCCGAGGGGGTAGTTATCGACCGCCTTCTTCGCTGCGGAGAGATCACTCGACCCGAAAGCGGTGTAGCTCAGTCGGTTGCCGGAGTACTCCTCCCCGTCCACCGTGTAGCGGTACTCGATGTTGGGTGTGTAGCTGGTTCCTTCCCCGGAGCTGTCCACCTTGACCTCAGCCCGTGTGATGACCACCGGGACCTCGACGAAGCTCGAGTTGGCCGCCCAGGACTGCCATGCGGAACGCCCGATCATGAAGTCGAACACTCCGATGATTCCGTTCCAGAACAGGGCCATGAAGAGCAGGCAGCCAACGCCGGATGTGCGGGTCATGATGATCTTGAGGGGAGAAGGGGGGCCGGAGTGCATCGGTCGGCGGGACGAATGTAGCACGGACTCAAGGCTGCGATGGCCCCGGGGGGGGGCG
>CAJXRJ010000257.1 GCA_913058555.1 uncultured bacterium | reverse complement strand
CGAGATCATGCCTAGTCTCGTGGGCTCGGAGATGTGTATAAGAGACAGGTCGCCACCGAGGGAGCCGATGATGGTGGTCTCGCCGGACTTCAGGCTCAAGCGCGAGCTGATGCCCTGCTGGGTGAAGCCTGAGAACTGCTTGATCCTCTCGTTGCCATTGCCGGTGGCCATCTCTTGGTAGGTGGGCACCTCAAGCAGCACGGAGCAGTCGTCCAGGGTCAGGGTCTGAGCCTCCGGGTCCCAACCGCTAGGGACGCATCGGAAGATCAGTCGTGGTTTGGTCGGGGTGTCGCCATCGTCGCTTAGCGACTTGGCGATCGCGGACGAAATCTCGATGGGCTGCTCGCCGCCGACCGAACTCCGCAAGAGAAGGTGCGCTCGCCGCGCGAACTGCTCGCCAGGATTGATCGCCTCCAATGCCTTGGCCACCTCGCCAGTGAGGACCTTGGGGCCCGCCTTGTACTTCGGGTGGTTCGGCATCAGGTCGGAACGGGCAGGTGCCACCGCCTCGAGGATCTCGCAGTGCATGGTCAGCTGGGGCAGGGGCTTATCGGCCTCTCCGAGGACCCGCTGGACCTGGTCGAGGGTCGCGCGCGGACCTTGCAGGATCAGGTTGCCGGTTTCTTTCACGGAGGCGGCGGTGACGGGCATGCCCAGGCTGTTGATGAGCTTCATGGCGGACTCCGTGCTCATGCACTTCATTCGCATCGTGCGCACGTCCTGGGCCCGGTCGTCGCTCCTTGCGGTGCCCCTCACGGCCCCAATGCGGGCATCGAGGCTCTCCAGCAGCGCGGTGAGCTGCGCGCGCTTCTCTTTGGTGCCTTGAATACCGATGGCATCTGACATGTTGATGAATCGGTCCCTCCTGTCCACGTTCCCGTCGGCGAGACTCACCATGAACTGTCCTTCCGTCATCTCCTTGGAGTAACGAAGCAGATCAGACGCGCTGATGAGCTTGGGCACAAAGATGCTGAGGCCCACCTCGGATTCATCGACGAAGCTGCGTTGTCTCCTGTCGGGGGTGGACTCCTCTTGTGGAGCGGCCGCAAAAGACGAACTAGTGAGAAGACCAGCGATGGCCAGGCTGCAAGCGAGTGGAAGGTTCATGGTTAGTGCGAAGGGTCTTGGTGTCGAGTGGTTGGATGATCGGGGGCCTTATCAGCGGTCCGCTTGGAGGAGGATGATCCGCACCTTTCCGGTGACGATCTCGACCCCGTCGGGGCGGCTGACAAATTGGTCTGGGGTGAACGTGCGGATCGGCGCGGCGGCGCGGGGCACGTCGAGGGGTGTTGGGGGCACGGAGGTGGGCGCTGCACCGTCCTGGGTGGCCCGGTGAGGGGCGACCGGTTCGGAGGCGATGAGGTCGCCTGAAGAGGGGTCTGTGCCCTCCCCGGGGACCGCGCCGGATCCCATGGGAAGGAGGGCGGCACCTGCGACCGCGAGAGCGATGGCGGCGAGTCCCGCTGCAACCCAGAGCACACGCCGGCGCCGACGGGGTGCGCGTTGGGACCGGTAAGCCCGGGCCAGCGCCATGGGCATCGGCGGAGCGACGTCTTCCCGGATGGAAGTCCACGCGTCCTGCATCCAGGACACCGCGGCGCGGGTCCCTGGGTCCTGTGCGTCGAGCTCTGCGGGCGGCATGGACTGGCCCTCACCGAGGGCTTTCCAGTCGGCCTGCACCTCGCCCATTAGGTCCCTCAGGAACTCGTCATCCTGGGGCACTTCGGGATCGATGGAGCTCATGCCAGGCCTCCTTCCGCAAGGTGCGGAGCCAGGGCTTCCTTGAGCCGGCGCCTTGCCAGGGAGAGCACAGCGCGCACGTTGGAGGCGGCGACGCCCATGACCTCGGCGGCGGCCTTGGGGGCCAGACCTTCCAGGTCCACGAGCACAAACGCCTCGCGCTCACGGGGGCTCAGGAGCCCCAGGCAGCGCTGGACAAGGGCGCCGACTTCTTTCGCGCTGGCCGCATCGGCCGGGTCTGGAAGGCCGGCGGATCCCATCGAGTCGAGGGTCGCTGCGGCGTTTTCGTGATCGCTACGCCGCGAGGCGGCGCGCAGGTGGTTTCGGGCAACGTTCAGCACGACGGTTCTCTCCCAGCCCCCGTAGGGCCGTGCGGGATCCCACCGATCGATCTGGTCCACCAGGCGCAGCATGGCGTCCTGGGCGACGTCCTCAGCCGTGCCCGCGGCGGCCGGGCCCAGAAAGCCCCGGCAGAGCCGCAGGACCCCTGGGTACGCCGCTTCGTACCACATCCCCAGCACGTCCTGGCCCAAGCGAAGGCCCCGGGCGAGGGCCTCCAGGGCCTCAGGGGCCCCGTTGGGAGAGGTGTCTGTGGGGATCGGGGCGTAGGGCATCGTGGTGGGTGGAGTGGTGTCTCCGACGACCTGACACCGCCCGCACCCCATGCGCTGGGCTGAAAACGAAGAAACCGCGTGACCCGAAACGAGAGCGGGGCCCCTTCCGCTGCGGAAGGGGCCCCTGGGGACGCTCCTGCTCTTCAGGTGCTCTGCAGTTCCGTCAGCGGGTTCAGTTGACCGTCACGCTGTCGATGGCGAAGCCATCGCTCGTGATCGGGTAGTTGTCGTACTGCTGGAACTTGATGACGAAGGTCGAGGTCAGGGCGACCCCGGCACTCGACGCGGCTTGGTCCAGATCGACGGTGATCGTCTGCCAGCTATTGGCGGCGGTCGAACCACCGTTCAGGTCCAGGATCTTGGTGAAGGTCGATCCACCGTTGCTGGAGATGAAGACGCCATCCTGTGGGTGCGTCTCGTCGTTGATGTGCTTCCAGCGGAAGCTGAGCGTGGCCTGGCTGGTGCTGCCGAGGTCGACCTTCAGGCGCGCTTCGTTTTGGCTGTAGGACCCTCCGCTGACCGCGTCGTCCATCGTCAAGTGGAACAGTCCGCTGGACGGGGCATTGGCCGTCGTGACCTGGATCCTGCCTTCGACGCCTTCCACGAGCTCCCAATACTGATCCACGGCGCCCGTCTCGAATCCCGTGGAGTACGGGAGCGAGGCGTAACCGGGGTTGCCGGTGCCGCCCCCTGACGTGACCGAAATCTCGTCGAAGGCGAAGCCGTCCGTGGTGGCGCCGTAGTTGTCGTACTGCTGGAACTTCACGACGAAGTTCGACGTGAGGCCGAGGCCCGCGCCCGAGGCAAGGGCGTCGAGGTCTAGGTTCACCGTCTGCCACGTGTTGTTGGTGAAGGACTGCCCGTTGAGGTCGTGGACCTTCGTGAAGCTCGCACCTCCGTTGCTTGAGAAGTACACGCCGTCTTGGCCGTGGGTCTCATCGCCGTATTCCTTCCAATCGAAGGAGAGGGCCACCTGGGATTCGCCGGAGAGGTCCAGGCGCAGGAGCGCTTCGTTCTGGCCGTAGGCGCTCGCGTTGACGCTGTCGTCCATGATCATGTGATAGCTGCCGGCGCTGGGGCCGTTGGCCGTCGTGATCGTGATGCGTCCCTCCGCGCTGGACGATGTCGACCAGTACTGATCGAGGGATCCGCTCTCGAAGCCGGTCGTGTACGGCAAGTCCGCGTAAGCGGGGCCGCCGCCGCCGCCGGGCGAAACCGAGACGTCGTCAAAGGCGAAGCCATCGCTGGCGATGCCGTAGTTGTCGAACTGCTGGAACTTCACGACGAACTCAGAGCTGAACGGAACGCCGGCGCTCGCGCTCAGGGCGTCGAGGTCGAGGTTCACGAGCTGCCATGTGTTGTTGGTCGTGGACTGGCCCGCCAGGTCGTGGATTTTGGCGAAGCTCGTGCCGCCGTTGTTCGAGACCCAGATGCCGTCCTGGGCATGGGTCTCGTCGCCGAATTCCTTCCAGCGGAAGGACAGATCGACCTGGGACTCGCCCGACAGGTCGAGGTGCAGGCGCGCCTCCGTCTGACTGAAGGATCCGCCGTTCACGGCATCGTCCATGGTCAGGTGCCGAGATCCCGCGTAGGGGCCGTTGGCCGTCGTGACCAGCACGCGCCCTTCCACACCGAGGACCGTGGTCCACGACGCGTCGAGGCTGGCCGTTTCGAACCCCGTGGTGTAGGGGATGGCCGTGTACGTTGGCCCGCCGCCTGGACCGCCGCCGGTGCCGACCGCCGCCGCCGCGTTGACCATGCCGTAGCCCGTGTAACGATCCCAGCCGGCGCCGGACTCGACGCCCGTGACATCGTCGCACGTGGACACGAGCCGTTGGCGCACCTGATCCGGGGTGAAGCCCGGGTTGGCGGCCACGATCAGCGCGCACACCCCGGCGGCGTATGGCGTCGCGCAGGACGTGCCGTTGAACCAGAGCGAGTAGTTGCCGCTCGCGTAACCCGCAGAGCCCTGCACGTCGGCCGTTGGGAGGATCGTCGGAGCGATCACGTCGACGGCGCCCGCGGCGTCCTGGGTGGTCGATCCGTAGTTCGATCCCCACCAGCGCTCACCGTCGCACGTGTAGCCGTTCGGGTCCATGACGACGCCGGGGCTGAGTTCCCCGGAGTTGGACGACGAGCGCTTGCGCTCGCCGCACGGCGAGGCAGCGCCGACCCCAATCACGAGGGCATGGTTCGCCGGGAAGTCGATGGTCGACTTGTTGGAGTTGGCCGTCGCCGCCAGGATCGTCACGCCATTGGAGTGGGCGTAGCTGATGGCGTTGGACGTGGTCGGTTCATTCGACGTCGCGGCCCCAAGGCTCAGGGACGCGATGTCCGCACCGTTGTCGGCGGCGTGAATGATCGAGTTCGCGATGGACGAGAAGCTCATGCTGCCCGCGCTGTTCGCCACCTTGAGGGGCATGATCGAGCACCCGCCCGCCACGCCGGCGACACCGATTCCATTGCCGTTGATCCCTGCTGCAACGCCAGCGCACGCGGTCCCGTGCCCGAGCTCGGCGGAGTCATCATCGGGGTTGCTGTCGTTGTCCCCGTAGTCGTAGCCCGCGACCTGGCGAAGGTCGGGGTGCCCAACGTCCACGCCTGTATCGATGATGGCGATGACGACGCCGGCGTTGCCGTGTCCCTGGGCCTGATCCCAAGCGAGTTGCGCGTTGCCATCAAAACCGGCGGTGCCGACCCCCGTGCCGCTGGGGTGCCCACCGCAGCCCCAACAGTAATCGGGCATTTGCCCCGTGTTGTTGTGTCCCCACTGCTGTGCGTAGAGGGGATCGTTCGGGACGTCGAGGGGGAACGCGCGCCAGTCGGGGCCGGCGTCTTGGACCTCGTCGAGGGCGATGAGCTGGCGGCTCAGGAGGACAATGTCCGTGTTGGGATCGACGTCGGCGATGTACCACCGGTCGAGGCCAAGCTCGTCCGCTATGGCCCGGTCCTTGGCCCGGATGAGCGCCTTGCGGATGTCGGTCACGCCGGCGAAAGCTAGCTCGGCGTCGAGGAGTGGCAGCCCGGACTCGAGTCGCTGCACGCGATTGAGCGGCTGGTACTCCAGGTCGAGGTTGGCGCGTTCCATCGCGCCCTCGGCCACCTTGATGAGGATGCGCCCGGGCGCGTACAGCTCGATCTGCCTGGGGATCGCGTTGGGTCCCGCTTGGACCGGGGCGAAGGCCCGTGTGGGGACTGGCGAGGAGCCTTGGGGCGCCTGCGCTGAAGCTATCGGAGAGAGGCTAAGGGTGGCCAACGCGACGCCCGTGCTGAGCGTGAGAAGGCTGGTCCACGGGAAGGACTGACAAAAGACCATGCGGCTCCTGGGTTCTGGTTTTGAGGATTGCTGTGCGCGCCGCAGTTGAGCGTTCCGCAGAGAACGGCCCCATGGGGACAAACGCTGGCGCGCACCGAATCACGCTATGGGCAGTACGTGGATTCAACAAGACGGGAACTCTCCCTGGACGGGGAGACGAACCAGGTCGCCCCAGGTGTCACTCATTCACATGAAGTTCTTTGACCCCCGCTTCCAGCATGTCGTCAACGGCACGTTGCGCATCCCCTGGCGCGAGGTTGACGCCCCGGCAGCCCGCAACGATCAAGCGCACGTCGAAACCTTCATGAAGGGCGTCGAGGGCCGTGAACTTGACGCAGTAGTCGGTTGCAAGGCCCATGACGTGCACGGTCTCGATGCCGTGCGATCGCGCCAAGTCGCTGAGGCCCGTCGACTTGCGTTTGCCGTTGTCAAAAAAGCCGCTGTAGCTATCCACACGGCGGTCGCTGCCTTTGCGGATGACTTCATGAATGCCGGCAACGTTGAGTGCTGAATGGAAAGAAGCGCCGGCTGTGCCCTGCACGCAATGCACGGGCCAGAGGACCTGGTCGAGGCCATCGAGCTGGACGAGTTCGCCGGGCCCATTTGCCGGGTGATTTGCGGCGAAGCTCATGTGATCCGCTGGGTGCCAGTCCTGGGTGGCGATGACGAGGTCATAGTCCGGCATGAGCGCGTTGGCGACACGGACCGTCGCGTCTCCGTCCGCCACCGCGAGGGCGCCGCCGGGCATGAAGTCGTTCTGGAGGTCGACGAGGATGAGGGCTGTCTTGGTCATGGTGGCTTCCCGTGGCATCAAAGGCGGAACTGGAAGCCCTCTGCGGAGAGCTTGTCGTACATCGCGCGGTCAAATCGGTAGAGCTGCGCCGCGCGCCGCGGAACGCCCGACTCGTATTCCCCTGTGGGGATCAGCATGTCGAGGGACTGCAGCTTCTTGCGGAAGTTGCGCTTGTCGAGGGGCTCGCCCATCACCGTTTCCACGAGGGTCTGAAGCTCGGTGAGCGAGAAGAGGTCCGGCAACAGGTCAAAACCCACCGGGCGGGTGCGCACCGACTCGATCAGGCGCTCACGGGCAGCGTCGAGGATTTCGCCGTGGTCAAACGCAAGGTCCGGTAGCCCGTCTACCGGGAACCAGCGCGCGTCCGCGGCATCCGTGTCGGCCTTGGCGGTGTGACCGCTCAGCCGCACGAGGGCGGTGTAGGCGACCGTGATCGTATGTCCCCGTGGATCGCGGCCCGGCGTGCCCCAGGACCCGAGCTGCTCCAGGTGCAGCGGAGCCACTCCGGTTTCTTCGAGCAGCTCCCGTCGCACCGCGTCGGGTAGGTCTTCGTTCTCTCCCAGGAAACCGCCGGGCAGCGCCCAGGCCCCCCGGAACGGCGGCCCGCCGCGCTCGATCAAGAGCACACGGAGCTCTTCCGCTTGGTAGCCGTAGACCACCGCGTCCACGGTGACGGCGGGCCGTGGGTATTCGTAGACGAAGCTCATGGCCGGGAGAGCTCCTGGCGCAGCTTCACCAACGGGTCGGAGAGGACCGTTCTAAGTTCCGCCGGATTCTCAAGGTCCCGCGCCGCGGACGGCAATTGCGCGAGGTTCGCTCGCGCGCGCTCCCGCGCCGCGGCCAGGTTCGGCGCCGCCTCCGGGAGGGGCTCGCCCTTCACCATCGCTGGGCGCAGGAGCGATTCCCCGGCTAACTCTTCGCTCTCCAGGTGGATCGAATGGCCGGTTAGCGTGGACCCGGCGGGCCCTTCTTCCATGACCTTCCGTGCTTCGAGACGCCCGGGCAAAGACAGCTTCGAACTCCCCCCCGAGATCTTCATCACGGGCTTCCAGGGCTCGGCGTTCGACTCCCGAACAGCACCGAGCTTGTACACGACACCGAGGGCCGACTGCGTACCGCCCGTGACGAGGCTCGTACCGACGCCGAAGGTGTCGATGGGGGCGCCGCCCTGAAGGAGCGCGGCGATCTTGTGTTCGTTGAGGTCGTCGGACGCGACGATTGAGACGTTCGGGAAGCCTGCGCTGTCCAACACCGTGCGGGCCATGCGACTCAGCTCCCCTAGGTCCCCTGAATCCAGGCGGATGCCCGCAAGCTCTTCGCCCCGGGCGCGCATCTCACCTGCGACGCGAATCGCGTTTTCAATGCCGAGCGCCGTGTCATAGGTATCCACGAGCAGCACGCAGCCCTTGGGCATGGAATCGGCAAAAGCCCGGAAGGCGCGCAGCTCGGATTCGCTGTTGGTGCCGGTGCCCGCAAATGACTGAACCCAAGCGTGTGCATGGGTCCCGCGCACGGGGATCCCGTACCGCTCCGCCGCGGCTACGTTCGAAGTACCCGCCGCGCCGCCGATCCACGCGGCCCGGGCCGCTCCGAGTGACGCCGACACGCCTTGGGCCCTCCGCGCACCGAACTCCAGGAATGGCCGGCCTTCCGCAGCGTGGGCTACCCGTGCGGCCTTCGTGGCGACCAGGGTCTCGAAACCAATCCGGTTCAAGAGGAACGTCTCCACCAACTGCGCCTGCCAGAGGGGCCCGGTCACGCGGGCGATCGGCACGTGGGGGAGGACCAGGTCCCCGTCCCGCATGGAGTCGATCGAGACCTGAAAGGGACGCCCCCCCAGGACGTCCAGGAATTCAGCCCCAAACGGGGCGGGTAGGGCGCCGCTCGAGCCAAGCCACTCCAGTGCTTCGTGCCCAAAGCCGAACCCGCCGAGCTCCTGAATTGCCTCTTCCACCCCCGACAGGAGGGCGAAGGCCCCCCCAAAAGGAGCCCGCCGAAAGTACAAGTGGAAGGTGCCTTCGGCCGACAGCCGGTCCGCTGCCATGTGCCCCCGTGCCATCGTTAGCTGGTAGAGATCGGTCAGGAGGGCCGGCGGCACGGCGGTCGGAGTCATTTCGGGCGGCTGCATAGTGATAGTGTAGCCGGTACACTAAGGGGTGCGAACGGGAATCCCGCCGCACCCAGAGCCAAGCCTCAGATCGAGTACCGTGGCTGCAAGAGGGCGCTCCTCGCTCATCGGTGCGCGCCTCGCTCCACTAACCGTCGGCGCGGCGATCCTTGTGCCCCAGCCCCCTTCAGGCCAATGACCGACCAAGACGTCGCGCTCCGGGCGCGCTTTGACGAACTCCTCCACAGCGGCGCCGAAATCTGGCGGGACTATTGTCAGGACCGTTCAGGCGAGTTTCATCGCGTGATCCCCGCCGACTACGCCGCGGCCATCGACTTCCTGGAGGAACGCCGATCCAGGGCTCACACATTCCTCGAGCTCGGCTCCGCCACCGGGGTCATTACGATCATCGCGGACATGCTCGGATTCGAAGCCTACGGCATCGAGATCGAGTCCGACCTCGTCGACATCTCCGAGGACCTCGCCCGCTCCGTCCATTCCGGCGCCACCTTCGTGGAGGGGAGCTTTGTGCCCCCCGACTACCGCGATGAGGTCCATCTCCTAGAGAGCGACTACCTTACGCCCACCGAGGGCGCTGACGCCTACGCCGAGATGGGCCTCGAGATCGGCGATTTTGACCTCGTCTACTGCTATCCCTGGCCCGGCGAGGAAGAGTGGCTCATCGAGATGGTCCGCCAACACGGCGGCCCCCGAACTGAGCTCATGATCTACACCGTCCGCGATGGCTACGAAATGATCTGAGGCGAGGAACGCTGCAGC
>CAJXRJ010000256.1 GCA_913058555.1 uncultured bacterium | reverse complement strand
GGCATACGAGATCATGCCTAGTCTCGTGGGCTCGAGATGTGTATAAGAGACAGGTTCCGGGGTGAGGACCTCCTCGGCGTGACGGAGGAACGCATGCGCGAGATCCGTGGCAACGAGATCGCGATGATCTTCCAGGAGCCCATGACCGCGCTGAATCCCGTCTTCACCGTCGGCAATCAGATTGGTGAGACCGTGCGGTTGCACCAGGGCCTCGACGAAGCGGCGGCCCGCGCGCGCTCCATCGACATGTTGCGCAAGGTGGGCATTCCGGCCCCGGAGAAACGCGTCGACGAGTACCCGCACCAGCTATCGGGGGGCATGCGACAGCGCGTGATGATCGCGATGGCGATGGCCTGCGATCCTGCGCTGCTGATTGCGGACGAGCCTACGACGGCCCTCGACGTGACCATTCAGGCGCAGATTCTCGACCTCATCAAGGATCTCCAGGCGGAGGCGGGCATGAGCGTCCTTCTCATCACCCACGACCTTGGTGTCGTGGCGGAGACCGCCCATCACGTGGCGGTGATGTACGCCGGACGGGTCGTGGAGTTCGGGGCAGCCACGGAGATCTTCGAGCGGGCGAGTCATCCCTACACCATCGGGCTGCTGCAGTCCTTGCCCGACCTGGCCGTGGCCGGTGAGCGGCTCACGACGATCCCCGGCATGGTGCCCAGCGCGACCGGATTCCCGTCCGGTTGTCGATTCCGAACCCGCTGCCCCCTGGCGACGGATCTTTGCGCAGCGGAGGTGCCGCCGCTGCGGCCCGTCGCGGAAGGATCTGAGCACACGGCGGCTTGCCATCACCTCGATCAAGTTGGAGGCGTCTGAGCCATGGAAACGAACGTAGGCACAGGGCCACAGGGCACATCGGATCACGGCGCCGCGACGGCCGAGGAGCCCCTGATCGAGGTCAAGGGCCTCAAGAAGTACTTCCCGGTGCGCAAAGGAATCCTCCAGCGCAAGGCCGGTGACGTGAAGGCGGTGGATGGACTGAACTTCACCCTGGGTCACGGGGAAACGCTGTCCCTGGTGGGGGAGTCGGGCTGCGGCAAGACGACCGCCGGGCGATCGCTCCTGCGCCTGCTTGAGCCCACCGCGGGCAGCGCCCTCTATCGGCCGAGTCCCGGCAAAACCGTCGATCTCTTCAAGCTGGACAAGGCCGAGCTGCGCAGCTACCGCCGGGACCTGCAGATCATTTTCCAGGACCCCTACGCGTCCTTGAACCCACGGGTCACCGTGGGCAACGCCATCGGCGAAGCCCTGCGTGTGCACGGCGTCGCCAAGGGCAAGGAGCTACGCGACCGGGTGGCTGGGCTCCTGGCGAAGGTTGGCTTGCGCCCGGACGTTTCCAACCGCTTTCCCCACGAGTTCTCCGGTGGTCAGCGCCAGCGCGTGGGCATCGCCCGAGCCCTCGCTCTTTCGCCGAAGCTCATCGTCTGCGATGAGGCGGTGAGCGCCCTCGACGTGTCGATCCAGGCCCAGGTCATCAACCTCCTCAAGGACCTCCAGGCGGAGATGGGGATGTCGTACATCTTCATCGCGCACGACCTCTCGGTCGTGCGCTACATCTCCGACAGGGTGGCGGTCATGTACCTCGGGCGCATCGTGGAGATCGGCACGGTGGACGACGTCTTCGACAACCCCCAGCATCCCTACACCCAGGCGTTGCTTTCCGCGATCCCGCGGGCCAACCCTGCCGAGCGTCGGGAGCGCATCCCGCTGACCGGTGATGTGCCTTCTCCCATGAACCCGCCGAGCGGATGCTATTTCCATACCCGCTGCGCGGCGGCGGAGAAGGGGCTCTGTGATGCTCAGTATCCTGAGCCGCGGGAGGTCAACGACCGGGGCCACGGCGCGGCCTGCCACTTCGTGAAGCCAGCCTGAGGCTGCGGGAGCGGCCAGGTGCCACTTTCGTGGGGCGCCCCTCGTTCCCGCTCTGGCTTGGGCGAGCGGACGGCGGCCTCAGCGGCCAGGTGAGGGTTCCAGCGGGCCTGGCGGATGGTGTCCGCCGGCGGGCTCCTGATCGGATTCGCCGTTGGGGGTGTTTCTGATCGGTCCGCTCGCGACAGAAGCGGCCTTTCGTTGCCCCCGGGTTGGTCTTCGGTGCGAACCTGCGACCATGTCTACGCCCCCCCAAGCCGAGCGATCGCGTTCTGATGGATCGGATCGCCTTCGTTTCGGAGCTCGGGTGCTCTCGGCCCTGGCGTTGCTTCGCAACTCGATCCTCCAGGGGCCGAAGTCCCCTGCCACTCGGCCCCGAAGTGAGATCAACCTCCAATGGCTGATCCATCTGCGCTGGGTGGCCATCGCGGGCCAGGCGATCACCGTGCTGGTCGTTCGCTTCGTTCTCGGTCTGCCAATTCCCCTGGCGGCCGTCTTCGGGGTCATTGGGATCGAGTTTGGGACGAATGCCATCCTGCTCGTGATGCTGCGTTGGTCCTCCCGGGCCAGGCACGGAAGCGAAGACCCGACGGCCGAGGCCTCCGGGGTCGGCTGGGCGTCCCGGGAGAGGCTCCAGGCCGTGCAGCTCGGGGCCACGCTGCTCGATGCTGGGCTCCTCGTGCTGCTCCTCGAGGTCACCGGCGGCATTTACAACCCGTTCTGTGTCTTCCTCGTGCTCCACGTGGCCCTGGCCGCCGTGCTCCTGCCCATGCGCCACTCCATGGTGACGTCCGCGGCGGTGGGGGCAGCCCTCGTGGGAATCATGGGGATCGGACCGGCGGAGCCCTTGGAGCTGACGCCTAGGCTCCAGGGCTGGGGGTCGGTGGTGGCCATCGCCTTGACGTCCGGGCTGACGGTCTTCTTCGTCTCGCGGGTCACCGCTGCTCTGGTTCGACGCTCGGAGCAGCTCGAGGGGGAGCGTGAGCGTCGGGAGCGGCGCCGTCACTTGGAGGCGCTGGGCACCCTGGCGGCCGGCGCGGCCCACGAGCTCGGGACCCCGCTCTCCACGATTGCGATCGTCGCCAAGGAGCTCGAGCGTCGACTGGCGGGGGAAGGCGCGGGTCCGGACGATCTCCTGGATGCGAGGCTCATTCGCGATGAGGTCGCGCGGTGCCGCAGGATCCTCGGGCGCATGTCCACCGATGCCGGCGGAGGCATGGGGGGGCAGATCGCGGATACGGACCTCACCGAGATCGGCGACCAGGTGACCGGCGAAATGGCCGCCGTATCCCAGGTCAAGGTGCGCGTGATCGGTGAGGGCGTGCGGCTCGAGCTCCCGAAGGAGGGCCTTGCCACGTCCATTCGTGCCATCGTGCAGAACGCCATTGATGCGTCCCCGCCCAACGGCGAGGTCCGGCTGACCCTCGAGCGGCTTGGCGCGAAGCTGACGGTGACCGTCGAGGATGACGGGAAGGGGATGGATCCCTCGGAAGTGGAGCGCGCCCTCGAGCCCTTCTTCACGACCAAGGACGTCGGCGGGGGCATGGGCCTTGGGCTCTACCTCGCCAGCTCGTTCATCGAGAGCCTCGGCGGCGAGCTGGAGATCGATTCCGAGCCCGGCCTTGGGACGACGGTCAAGGTGGTGATCCCCCTGATCGCCACCGAGTACGGCGGCTATGCGCCGGCCGTCGTGGTGTCGGATGCCGGATAGGCCTCGCGCTTCAGGCGGTCTGGCCGCAACGGAATGGCGATATGTCGCTCTTTGTAGGATTTGGAGCGCCTTTTTGCCGTATCAAGGATCTCCGCATGAGCTGCCGTCGAACCCCCTCGCACAGGAGGCACCAAAAGTGACCCAAACAGAACCCATTTATCAAAGCACCGCGGGCAGCAGCTTGGAAACTCGTTCAATGCTACTCGTCGACGACGACGAGACCTTCCGCGAGCGCTTGGCCCGGGCCTTGCGCGATCGCGGTTTCGACGTCCGTACCGCATCCGGCGTGGACGAAGCCGTCCAGCTAGCCGAGGCCGACTCGCCCGAGTACGCCGTCATTGATCTGCGCATGCCCGGTAAGGGCGGCATGGAGCTCCTCCACGAACTCAAACGCATCGACGCGGCAACGCGCTCCGTGGTCCTGACGGGCTACGGTTCGATCGCCATCGCCGTCGAGGCGGTGCGTCTGGGGGCCGTGAACTTCATCCCGAAACCAGCGGACGCGGACGACGTGGTCGCGGCATTCGAGAAGTACGAGAGCGGAGATCCGGCCGCTGGAGCCGCCGTGACGTCCACGTACCGCGCCCCGACCCTCGCCCGCATGGAGTGGGAGCACATCCAAAGGGTGCTCTCGGACTGCGGCGGGAACATTTCTGAGTCCGCGCGTCGTTTGGGCATCCACCGCCGATCGCTGCAGCGGAAACTGCAGCGCCACGCGCCCCAAGAGCGCGGAAAGGTCTGAGGGACGTCCGGCCGTAGGGTCGGAAGAGTCTGCGCCGGCCAGGGCCGCGTGAACTGAAACAGCCGCAGGGTGGAGGGTTATGACAGCCTCTTCGCTCTGCGGCTCTCTCGTGGGCGGGCCGTAGAACGTGCATCGAAGCCCTGCGGAAATCACGCGGATCGCTGCGATCAAGTCTCAACTGTCTCGCTCGGTGTCCCCGAGCCCAGCTTTTGTTGGATTCTCATCGATTGCGACGGGGTACCACGTTTCTTCGGGCGCCTCGGATCACTATCCTTTTCGCCACTGAACAGCGTTCTTCCGGGCCCACCCCGAGGCGATCCTCGTGGCGGCGTGGTAGCGCGCGATTCGGCTCCGCACGGTTTCTCGCCGTGTGATCCCCCAAGCGACCCCCGAATTCGCCCGGATCCAACCCCTGGCGGACAGGCAACGCGCCCCATGAGCACCTTTCACTTCCCCCGCTGGACCAACCACTTCAAGCTCCTCATCCCCGCAGGAGCCGCTGGTGGAGTCCTCTACGCGGTCACGTTCGTCTGGCTCGGTTTTTCCCCCAAGACGATCGCCAAAGGGTACGCACCCGAGCAGCCGATCCCGTTCAGCCACGCGCTGCACGCTGGTGAGCTCGACCTGGACTGCCGCTACTGCCACAACACTGTGGAAGAAGCCAGCCACGCCGCGATCCCACCGACGGCGACGTGCATGAACTGCCACACGGCGATCCGCAAGGACAGCCCGAAGCTGGCAGCTCTGCGCAAGTCTTGGACGGACGGCACGCCGGTCCAATGGGTCCGGGTCCACGACCTCCCCGACTACGCCTACTTCAATCACTCGGCCCACGTGACCCGGGGCGTTTCGTGCGTTTCGTGCCACGGGCGCATCGATCAGATGGAAGTGGTCACGCAGATGGAGCCGCTCTCCATGGGCTGGTGCCTTGATTGTCACCGGAACCCGGAGCCGCATCTGCGCCCCTTGGACGAAATCACCAACCTCGGGTGGACGCGACCTGAGGGGGACGACAGCTGGAAGGCTGACCTCGTCTACTCAGCTGAAGAGATCAACCCCCAGGAAAGCTGCAGCACCTGCCATCGGTAGCGTGACGCCTCTCCTCATCCTCCCCCGCACACGCTTCTCATTCCTCCCCCCGCGCCCATCATCTGATGGCGCGATCCGATGAGCGATCTTCTCGACGATTCGACCGCCGCTTCCAGCAAAAAGCTGAAGCCCATGGTCTGGCAGTCCCTCTCAGAATTCGAGGGCAAGCTCGCACCCCGCGCTGCTTCTCCGGAAGCTGGCACGGAAGCCGGCGACGGGCCCGCCTCTGGTGCTGACGCATCCGTGGCGAGCTTCGTGGGCCGCGAGTTCCCGACCGACGACTTCGATCAAATGGACGGCGTTGATCGCCGCCGCTTCTTCCAGATCCTCGGTGCCTCGGCCGCCCTCGCGGGCGCCTCGAGCTGCCGCTGGGAGCGCGAAACGATCCTGCCGTTCAAGGAGCGTCCCGAGGAGACCGTGCCGGGCAAGCCGAAGCACTACGCCTCGGTCCTCGACATGGGGGGCGCCGCGCGCCCCGTCATGGTGACGAGCTACGACGGCCGCCCGGTCAAGGTCGAGCCCAACACCAATGTCGGCGCTGGAACGGACGTCTATAGCCAGGGCGAAGTGCTCAGCTTCTACGACCCCGACCGCAGCCGCGGCGTGGTTCAGAAGAGTGGGGGCGACAAGTTCGTCAAGGCCAGCTGGGACGAGGCCTTCGCCACGCTCGGGGCGAAGGTGCAAGAGGGCGGCGTCGCCGTCCTTGCCTCCACGACCAGCTCCCCGACCCTCGCGCGCCTCGGCGCCGAGCTCGGCGCCAAGGGCGTCCGCTGGGTCTGGTGGTCGCCGGTCACCCAGGAGAACGCGATCCGCGGCGCGGAGTTGGCCTTCGGCCAGGCCGCCCGTACTCGCTACGACTTGGCCGAGGCTGACGTCGTCATCTCCATCGATTGTGACTTCCAGCGCAACCACCCGGATGCGGTTCGTCTGTCGAACCACTTCTCCAAGCGCCGCATGCCCGAGGCCGGGAACATGTCCCGCCTCTACACGGTCGAGAGCCGGTTCACCTCCACCGGGGTCACCTCGGATCACCGGCTTCCCGTGCGCAGCGCGGACGCTGGGGCGATCCTGGAGCTGATCGAAGCCGCCCTCGGGGCCGGTACCGCTGGTGCCCGCGCCAAGGAGCTCGGAGCTCAGCCCAAAGTGGCCGCCTTCGTTCAGGCAGCGAAGGACGACATCAAGAATTCGGGCGGCAAGTTCGCCGTCATCGCCGGCGACACCCAGCCCGCTGAGGTCCACGCCCGCGTGCTGGCCCTGCACCAGAGCCAGGGCGCGATGGGCAAGACGATCCACATGATCGACGAGCCCCTCAAGGACGCCACCACGGCCAACCTTGCGTCGCTCGTGGCCGACATGAAGTCGGGCGCCGTCAAGACACTGCTCATCCTCGGTGGCAACCCGGTCTACGACGCCCCGGCGGATCTGGACTTTGCGAGCGCCATGGCGAGCTGCGCCACGGCCCACCTTTCGCTCTACCGCGAAGAGACGTCCAAGGCGGCGAACTGGCACCTGCCGGCCGCCCATTGGCTTGAGGCCTGGGGCGACGCCCGTTCCTGGGACGGCACGGTCCATATGGCCCAGCCCCTCATCGCGCCGCTCCACGGCGGCAAGAGCGCCATCGAGGTCTGCTCGATGCTCCTCGGCCGCGGCGGCGACGGCCGCGCCGAGGTGCGCGCCACCTTCGACAGCCTCGGGCTTGCGGGCAGCAGCGAGGCGCGCTTCCGCCAATCGCTCCACGACGGAACGATCGACGGGACGACGGCCACGCCGCTGTCGCTGAGCGCCAGTGCCGCTGCGGTGTCCATTCCCGCGCCGGCTTCCGGCATGGAGATCACCTTCTTCCCGTGCCCGAAGATCTTCGACGGCCGGTTCGCGAACAACGGCTGGCTCCAGGAGCTGCCGGACTTCACCACGAAGATGACGTGGGACAACGCCGCGCTCATCGGCGTCAATACTGCGAAGTCCCTCGGCGTCACGACCGGCGACATGGTGACGATCACCGTGGACGGCCGCTCCATTGAGGCCGCCGTGTACACGGCCCCCGGTCAGGCGGAAGACTCCGTCGCGATCTCCTTGGGCTACGGCCGCAAGGACGCGGGCCTCGTGGCGGGCTCTGACAAGTTCAGCGTCGAGTCGGCGGGTTTCAACGCCTACCCGCTGCGCGGAACGGGCGCCCTGACCATGGCCACCGGCGTCACCGTCGCCAAGGCCTCGGGCAGCTACGACTTCGCCACGACCCAGGAGCACCACCTGATCGACGAGATCGGCATGCAGGGACGCCGCGAGCGCCTGCACAAGCTCGTCATGGAGGGCACCGAGGAGGAGTGGAAGAAGGACAACAACTTCACCGAGAGCGTCTACCACGTTCCGAAGCTCGAGTCCCTCTTCGACCAGAAGGTGTACGAAGGCACGCACCAGTGGGGGATGACCATCGATCTCTCCACGTGCAACGGCTGCAACGCCTGCGTTATCGCCTGTCAGTCGGAGAACAACATCCCGATCGTCGGCAAAGAGCAGGTCAAGCGCGGCCGTGAGATGCACTGGATGCGGGTCGACCTCTACTACCAGGGCGATGCCGAGGACCCGTCCACGATGGACGCGGTCAACCAGCCGATCAACTGCCTCCAGTGCGAGAACGCACCCTGCGAGCAGGTTTGCCCGGTGGCCGCCACCGTGCACGGCGAGGAAGGGACCAACGACATGGTCTACAACCGCTGCATCGGCACGCGCTACTGCGGCAACAACTGCCCGGTGAAGGTCCGGCGCTTCAACTACTTCCACTACACGAAGTACATGGACAAGCCGGAGCAGAAGCTGCTCCAGCTCGGCCAGAACCCGAACGTCACGGTTCGAAGCCGCGGCGTCATGGAGAAGTGCACGTACTGCATGCAGCGTATCTCCGAGGCGCGCATCGTTGCCCGCAACGAGAACCGCAAGATCCGCGACGGCGAGGTCATCACCGCGTGTCAGGCCTCGTGCCCGACCGAGGCGATCCACTTCGGTGACCTGACGGACAAGGAGTCGAAGGTCTCGAAGAAGCAGGCCCTCGGCCGCGACTACTCGATGCTTGCCGAGCTCAACATCAAGCCGCGTACCCAGTACCTGGCGCGTATCAACAACCCGAACTCGACCTTGGCCGAAGCCATGCCCCAGGGCGTTGCCGGCCGCGAGGACTACGACCCGGCCTTCTACGCCCGCGTCGAGCACCACGGCCCTGGCGCTGATGACCACGGGACCGAAGGCGAAGGCCACGAAGGAGAGAGCCATGACGATCACTGATCCCGCATCGTTCGGCGGCGCGCCCCTCAAGGGCGACGATCCCCGGCAAAGGCCCGCCCTCGTGGAAGGGGCGAACGAGGACTTCGGTTCGGTCACCCAGGCGGTGTCCCAGATCTCCGAGGTCCCCGTTCAGCAGACCAACAAGGCCTGGATCGCTGCCTTCATGGTGTCGCTCACGCTGCTCGGGATGCTGGGGCTCTTGCTCCTGCACCTGATCACCACGGGTGTCGGCGTCTGGGGCAACAACAACCCGGTCTACTGGGGTTGGCCCATCGTCAACTTCGTTTTCTGGGTCGGCATCGGTCACGCGGGAACGCTCATCTCGGCGATCCTGTTCCTCACGCGCCAGAACTGGCGTACCGGGGTGAACCGGGCCGCGGAGGCCATGACGATCTTCGCCGTTGTTTGCGCTGGCATGTTCCCCGGCGTGCACGTCGGACGCGTGTGGGTGGCCTACTGGCTCTTCCCGCTGCCGAACCAGATGGAGATGTGGCCGAACTTCCGAAGCCCGCTGCTTTGGGACGTGTTCGCCGTCTCGACCTACGCCTCGGTGTCGCTCGTGTTCTGGTACATGGGCATGATCCCCGACCTCGCGACCTTCCGCGACCGGGCCACGAACAACATCCGCAAGATCGCCTACGGCATCTTCGCGATCGGTTGGACGGGA
>CAJXRJ010000255.1 GCA_913058555.1 uncultured bacterium | reverse complement strand
AGATCATGCCTAGTCTCGTGGGCTCGGAGATGTGTATAAGAGACAGGTCGAGGTTCGTGTACGGCTCGCCGGAGTGGTAGTGGGGGAAGGACATCCCCATGTCGATGACAGCTGCGTCCCCGACCTGGATCGAGAAGGACTTGCCGGAGAAGTCGCTGTTGTTGTTGAAGACAGCGTAGTTGTAGTCCCAAGTGCCGTCGCCGTTGTCGACCACGTTGCTTGCGGCGACGAACTGGCCCTCACCGGGGACGTTGATCTCCTCAAGGGTGACGTTGGAGTCGAAGGCCTGCCAACCGTAGATGGCGGCAAGTTCGCGCGTCGTGCTTCCGCTGATGCTGAGGCGGAAGGCGCCCTGCGTCATGGAGCCGGGACGGCTGAGGCGGACGTACGAGTTGTTGTTGAACCCGTTGCCCGCGGCGGCGTCATCAGGGGTGATGTACTGAGCTTCGCCCCAGAAGACGGCCGTCGGGTGCATGGCCGGATCGACGTCGTCGTTCGGGACCTGGACGCGCTTGTAGGCGCGGTCACCGGTCTGGCCCTGTGCGAAGAACGGGTACGGATAGGCGCCGGTGAAGGCGTCGACCTGGAAGCGCGGGCCGAGGCCGCTCTGGGAGCCGTTGAGGCCCGAGCCGTAGGGGTCGGAGCATCCGACACCGAGGCGAGTACCGGTACCGGACGGCTGGCAGCCTCCGCAAAGGTTCTGCTGGAGCGCGGTGAAGCCGTGCTTCAGCCAGCCCATACCGACCTGCTGGAAGCGACCGTTCTCTTCGCGGTAGATGTTCTGGCCGATCACCGGGTGCTGGTTGACGTTGGCGAGCCAGAGCAGCTCAGCGTCACCGATGTTGCACGAAGTGGTACCCAGCGAGTAACCGGCCATTCCACCGACGGCGCCGTAGTTACTGATGTTCGGGATGGCGCCAACGATGACGTCGGCCCCTTGGGCAGACGCTGCGCTGGACGAGATGGCTGCGAACAATCCGGCAGCGGCGAAAGTGGAGAAGACTCGCATGGTGCGTGATGAAAGGAGGTGGAGTCGAGGGTGTCCATGTTGAGACACCCCTTATCGAGCTCTGGACAAGACGGGTTCCTGCCCGGACCCCAGTAGTCTCCCGTCCTTAGGCCCTGCTCGCAAGGCGGCGGAACGTCATCCCGGCGACCGTTTCCAGACCGTTACGTTTCTGAAATGCGACAAGGCACCTGGGGTCTCGCGCAGGGACGATCCGTCCCCATGGAAGGCGAGCCCCCTCAGCCCCCCCGTTCTGGGCCCAGACCCTCAGCCCCTGTACCCCTGAGGGGCCGTCCATGACGCCTGGGCGGCCCCCGTGGACGGTCTGCCACGCGTCACAGGGCCGCGAAGGCTCAATGGGTCGTCTCGTCGGGAGACGCGTTATCTGTCCAGGAGTGAGATGAAGAACGCGAAAGATTGGGCGGTTTTCCGGAGACGGTCATACCGGCCGGAAACGCCACCGTGGCCCGCGTCCATCTCGCAGTCGAAGAGGAGTTCACTTTTGCCCGTCCCCGTGGCCCTCAATTTCGCGACCCACTTCGCGGGCTCGAAGTACTGGACCTGGCTGTCGTGCAGGCCGGTGGTGACGAGCAAGTGCGGGTACTCCTGGGCGCTGACTTGGTCGTACGGGGAATACGACAGCATGTACCGGTAGTCGTCTTCCTGATTCGGGTTGCCCCACTCGTCGTACTCGAACGTCGTCAGTGGGATCGAATCGTCCAGCATCGTCGTCACCACATCGACGAAAGGCACGGCGGCGATCACACCGTGGAACAGGTCGGGCCGCAGGTTGATGACGGCGCCCATCAAGAGTCCGCCGGCGCTGCCCCCCATGGCGAACATCTCGCCATTCGTCGTGTACCCCGCCTGCACGAGATGTTCGCCGCACGCGATGAAGTCGGTGAACGTGTTCATCTTCTTCTTCAGCTTGCCGTTCTCGTACCACATGCGGCCCAGTTCCTGCCCGCCTCGGACGTGGGCGATCGCGTAGGTGAACCCGCGATCCAGGAGGGAGATCACGTTGGAGCTGAAGTAGGCGTCCATGCTCGATCCGTAGGACCCGTATCCGTAGAGGACCAGGGGGCCGGGCTTGGGCGCATCGCGCCGGCGCACGAGCGATATCGGCACACTCGTCCCGTCTTCGGCCTCGGCGAATACGCGCTCTGACACGTACTCAGATCGATCGAAGCCTCCACCCACTGCAGCCTCCTTGAGGCGTTCGGTGAGGCCAGTGTCGAGGTCCAGTTCCAGCACCGAATCCGGCGTGGTCAATGAACTGTAGGTGTAGCGGATCTTGCGCGTGTCGAAGGAAACGTTGCCGGAGAGGCCAGCTTCGTACGCGGGGTCCTCGAACTCGATCTCGAACGGGTCGAACGGAGCTTCCCCGTCGACAGGATGCACGACGAGGTGAATGAGGCCTCCGCGGCGTACCTGCGCCACGAGGTGCGTTCCGAACACGTCCACGTCCTCGATCAAGGTGTCGAGTCGGTGGGGGATCTTCTCGGTCCAATTCGACGGATCCGACGTCGGCGCGGTGACGAGCTTGAAGTTCTCAGCGGTGCGATTGGTGCGAATGAAAAACCGATCGCCAGCGTGGTCGACGGAGTATTCGTGCCCCCGTTCCCGGGGCAGGACCACTTGCCAGGGACCATCGGGACTCGAGGCGTCGAGGGCCCGGACTTCGGATGTCAGGGTCTGGTCGGAAACGATGAACAGGAACTTCTTCGAGCGGCTCTTCGTGACGTAGCACGAGAACTCCTCGTCAGTCTCCTCAAAGACCAGCTCGTCGAGGGGCTGGGAAGTGCCCAGGCGGTGCTTCCAAACCTGGAAGGCACGCAGGGTAACGGGGTCGCGCTTGACGTAGAAGATCGTCTGACCGTCCTCGGCCCAGACGAGGTTGCCCGACGTGCCCCGGATGCCGCGCTCGATGTCGCCGCGATGGAGGTTCTTGATCTCGATGTCGTAGATTCGGCGCCCGCGCTTATCGACGGCGTAGGCGATCGACGTGTGGTCGGGGCTCGGTTCGCGGGTCCCGAGGCTGTAGTAGTCGTGGCCCTCGCTGAGGGCGTTGACGTCGAAGAGGATCTCGGCGGGTGCGTCTGGAGTCGACGCGGGCCGGCGGCAGTGCACGGGGTAGGGCTTGCCTTCGAAGGTGCGCGTGAAGTACGCGTACGGTCCGCGCACGACGGGAACGGTCTCGTCGGTTTCCTGGAGCCGTTCGCGGAACTCCTGGAAGAGCTTCTCCTGCAAGGACTCCGTCGGGGCCATCCGCGCCTTGGTGTAGGCGTTCTCCGCCCGCAGGTAGGCGAGCACGTCGGGGTCGTCCGGGTTGTTCAGCCAGTAGTAGTTGTCGATCCGCACGTCGCCGTGGGCTTCGAGCTCCTTGGGGCGAGTGTCGCACACAGGGGGCAAGGCGGATGAGCTGTGGGTCATGGGCGCGTCGGAGCCAGGGGATTGGCAGGCAGCGGCACTGAGTAGCGCGAGGGCGAGTCGAGTCTTCATGGGCGTCTTGCAGGGCTTGGGGGAGCCGACGATTCAGGCGAGGGGGGTCCTGCTCTTCTGGCAGTTACAACATCGTCCGGACGAGCGGGAGAGTCACAGCCACCATGAGCCCAACCGCGGCGATTCCCACGATGAGCATGCGGGGACCCACCCGGACGAGGGTTCTGACGTCGAGGCCGATGCCGATGGCGGCAAGGGCCATGGCGAGCACGAACTTGCCGAGCACTTTGGCCCATTCCCAGAGCGGCTTGGCGGTCTCTCCAATCTCAATGATGGAGTCGACGAGCCCCGCGGCGCGGGCGCCGGCGGCGAGGACGAAGAGGATGACGAAGATCGGGATGCCAGCCCGTTTGCCGCTAGTCTTGGCGCCGCGAATCTGGGCCAGGACGAGGGAGAGGATGACCACGACGGGTACCAGCATCGCAACGCGAACGAGCTTGTAGAGGGTCGCCTTGTCGAGGCCGGCATCACCGAAGACCTCCCCTGTTGAGAAGGACTGGGGAACCGCGTGCACGGTGAGCCCGGCCAAGGCGCCTCCACGGGCACCATCCACACCGAAGGCGATCGCCAGGGGCGGCAGCGCGAAGACCATGACGACGCCCAGGAGATTGATGACCCCGATGGAGAGGCCGAGGTCCTCGTCACTGGGCTCGACGGTGGGCACCACAGCCATGATCGCGCTGTTGCCGCAGACGGCGGTCCCTGCCCCTAGGAGCATGGATGCCCTCGGGTTCAGGCCGAAGAGGCGCCCAAAGAAGAGGGCCCCCGCAAAGGCCGAGGACATGGCGCAAAGGACGATGATCAGGCCGCTGAGAGCTTCACCAGACCGGATGAACTCACCGAACTCCAGGCTGAAGCCGATGGCGACCACCGCGTAGGGAATCGCTTGCTTCGAGACCTTCTTGACGCCGGCCCCAAGCTTCGCGCGCACCCCAGGAACAGCGCCGATGATCATTCCGGCGACGAGCGCCAGCACGGAAGGGGACGGCACGTAATCGGAGTCGGGAAGTTGCGGCTTCAGGGCCGCGGCACCTCCGGCGATGGCTGCGGCGACGAGCCACGGGACAAGACCCGCGGCGGTGGGGCTCTTGGGCTTCGGAAGCTCGGGTACCGGCTGGCCTTTGGGCTCGGTGTCGCTCATGCTCGGGAGCGTAGCAGGACTCGGGGGAAGGGCGCGTCAACGCGCCCGGCTAACCGCCCCCTGGGCTCCAGTTCTCCATCCGATAGGGCCCGCCGAATGGGCGGCCCCAAGTCCTCCCCGCGGCGCCCAACGCCGCCCGATCCATCCCCATGGAAATCATCAAGATCTACTCCGTCATGCACGTGCTTGGCGGCTTCCTGCTTGTGGCGCTCACCTTCGCCGCGTGCGCCGCGCCCAATCCCGAGACCAGGAAGCGCAACCTCGCGCTCACGGGGATCTTGAGCCTCTTGATGTTGGTCGGGGGCTTTGGGCTCGTGGCCCGGGTCTATGAGAACGCCTGGCCGCACTGGGTCTTCATCAAGGTCGCATGCTGGCTTGGCCTGTCCGCCCTGTGCGGCATCGCCTACCGCAAGCCCGGGAAGGGCGGGACATTGATGTGGATCGCCGCGATCCTCACGGCCGTGGCCGTGGGCACGGTCTACCAGTTCCAGGGCACCGTCTAGGGCTCACTGGGTCGGCTATTCGGGGCTCCGGGTTGCGGATCCCTGGGCCTTGGGACGCCTGGCCGCAGGGGGCGGCAAGGCCATCGGGGCCGGAGCCAAGCGGCTCCGGCCCCGATGGCCCATTGTCCTACTCCTTGCCGTCGCCTGGCCGCAGGGCCCGCTCGGCCGTGTTGAGCGTGTCCCAGTCCGCCTTGAGCTGAGCGTCGATCGCTCGCAGCTCCTCGGGCCATGCGCCCCGGTGCAGGCCAAACTGCAGCTCGAGGGTCTCGACGATCTTTGCGATCGCCGAGCCCTGCCCCGTGCGCTGCAGGTCGTCAAGCTCCTCGGGGCTGCCTAGCTCCAGCGCCGTCGGAAGGGCGGCGGCCCGCTGCGCGGACTTGACGAGGGTTTCACTCGGTGGGTAGAGGCCGTCGATAATGTCGAAGCGCTCTTCCGTCAAGGTGTGGATCTGGATCGCCATGCGACGGTCGGCCAGCTCAGAGTCGCTCCACGCGCCCCGGTAGACGAGCCCTCGCACACGCCGCGGGAAGGCCGTTCCCGCCACGGCCTTGAGGGTCTGCACTCTCGTCTGGAGGGCGGTGATTAGGTCCACCACACCGAGTTTTCGGATGGACCGCCACGCGTCCTTCCCGAGGTGGGGGAGCAGGGGGCGGATGGCCCTCTTGATGCGATAGCGCCCGTAGAGGACCGCCAGGATAGTGGCTCCGCAGAGGGCGCCCGGGACCCCGAACGCGATGCCGTCGCTCGTCCAACGGAAGTCGTGAATGTCCCGCTCGAGCTGGGCCTTTTTGATCAGCAGGCCCATGGCGGTCAGGGCCACGAGGATGAACATCCAGCTTAGCCAGCTGAGGTGCCAAACCTTCAGGCGGAAGAATGATCGCCTGCGATTGGGGTCCTGGGGCTCTTTGGAGTCGAGGCCACGGTCGGCGTCGGAGACGATCATGAGCCCAAGGCCCTCGTCCAGGCGCTTGGCCGCGAGCAGCATCGGGTCGATGCCCTGATTGTCGTGCACGCCGCCGTCCACGAGCCCGTAGGCCTCGCCCTTGAGAGCCTCTTTCGCTGCGGCGGCCACATCCGGGTCGGGCCAGACGAAGTCGTTCGGCATGACGAGGGGCTCAAAGCCGCCCGGGAATGCGCAGGACGCAGCCACGACGTCCGCGACCCGCAGGTTCTCGGCGACTTTCCGCGGGAGGCTTGCGCCCTGGTGTCCGATGCGGGCGCGCTCGCCGCGGCTGAACGTGAATCGGAAAGGCTTGCCCGACCGCACGGACGTGGCGTTGAAGCTGCCTTCCTCGAAAGACATGCGCGCGTCCATGATCTCGCGCATGGTTCCAACGGCGTAGCGGCTGTCCTCGAAGAGGGTTTCGTTCCATTCCTCCGCGAGGGCCTGGGTCAAGGTCAGGCGATCCTTGGCGGCCCGCTTGAGCGCGCAGGGGATGGGACGCGCCTCCTCGAGGTAGCGGCAGAGCCGGTAGTGGATGTCAGAGAAGGCATCGCCGCGGGCGAGGCCAAGCATCAGACGGGCGCCGACGATGGAGCCACCGGATACCGTCGAGAGGACCTTCGTCTTCGCGAGCAGCCCCGTCCGGTGCAAGACTGTCAGGACGCCGAGGTGGAAACCCGCCGCGCGGAATCCTCCGCCGGAGAGACTGAGGGCAACGGCGCCCGAAAAGGGCGTCACGCGCTTGGCACTGTCGCGGTGCGGGGCGGTGGCCGCACTGACAGGGGTCGCTGCGGGGTCGGGCGCTTCGGAAGTGGACATCGCAGAACTCTAACTTGCGGGCCCCGGGATTCCGCCAGTTAGCCTGACACCCTCTGCGGCTTGGATCGTCCTGAGGATGCTCCGTTCGGCATCGAGCCCACCGACAGCCTGGCCCAATCAAGATCCCATGCACACTTTCCTCCCCGTCACCCTCGTCTGCCTCTCCTGGGTTTGCGGCGGGGCCGTGGCCTTCGACTTCAAGGCGATTCCCATTGCCGTTTCCCCTATGGCGGGCGCCGTGGACACCGCCGCGGCCCCACCCACGGATCAAGAGCATCCGCAGCTCTCACTCGACCAGCTCCGGCGTGACCTGCGTTCGGAGTACGGCGACAAGCGGCGCCGGGCGGTGACGAAGCTCGCGCGCCTCGGGGGCGAGGATGCGATGGAACTCGTGATTGGGGCCCTCACGGACGAAGACGCCCAGGTGGCGGACGAGGCAGAGCTTCGCTTGCCCGATTTTGCGGCGGACGGCGTTCTCGACTGGATGGTGGGCAAGCGGGGCCTCGGCGCCAAGGACCCTTGGGTGCGAGTGCGCGCGGCGGGCGCACTGGGCAGGATGGGCGGCAAGGTGCCACTGAGGCCCCTCGTGAAGGCGCTGGATCGCCGGGATCCGGATTTCACACGGGCGGTCCTCTGGGCCGTCGAGTCCTTGGCCGGCCGGGACGCACTGACCGGTGTCGACGCGCGGGGAGCGCTGGGCCCGATCGCAAAGCTGGTGGTGAAGGGGACCCCGGATCGAGTGCGGGCTGCGGCCCTATCCACCCTGGCCCAAGTCGATCCGGAGGCGGCGGCGGCTTTGCTCCCCAAGGCTCGCGGATGCGGGGGCACAGAGACGCTTTGCGCTGCGCTCTCCGTGGAAGCCGCCGCCGGGGGGCCAGATTGGACCGCGAGCTTGTTGGGGGCGATCGAGCACGACGACCCCATGGTCCGGGCCCATGGGGCGAGGCTCGTGGGCCGTGGATTCGGAGGCCGGCCCGCGCTGGCGCGGCTCGCGGCAAGGCTTGGGGTCGAGCCCCGGCCCGCTGTGGCTCTCACCGTGGCGGCGGCCCTCGGGAAGGCCACGGGGCTCAAGCACGGCCGGCACCAGAAGTCCTGGGAACGGGCGATCGCGGACCTTCCCGATGACTGGGTGCCAGTGCCCGCGGGGGCCGCCGGGGAGTCCAAGTCCAAGGACCTGCCCGCCGGATCCAGCGTGGCGGCCCTCGGACGGTTGGATCCCCTCAGCGATCGGATCGCGATCCTCGTGGACTTCTCGGGGTCCCTCTGGAATGAGCGTAAGGATGGCACCAAGCGAAAGGACGCCCTCGATCCTGAGGTGACCGCGCTCCTGGGGCGCCTCGCACCGGACTCGCGGTTCCTGCTGGTGCCCTATACCCACGAGTGTCATCCGTTCGAGGACGAGCCCTTGGTGGCCACCCCTAGGAACGTCCGACAGGCCCAGGACTTCTTCGACAAGGCGCGCATGAGGGGCAAGGGCAACGTCTGGGATGCGATTCAGCTGGCCTTGGCCTGCGGTGAAATCGACCGCATTTTGATCGTCACCGATGGGGCTCCCACAGGGGGGCATCGCTGGAACATCGACTTGATGGTCGAGTTGCTCGCCGAGCAAACACGATTCCGTCCGGTCCTGTTTGACCTGGTCTTCTTCGATGCACCAAAGGGACTCGTGCGGCGCTGGGAGCCCTTGGCCGAGGGTACGGGGGGGCGTCTCGTTGTGATTGACCGATGAACCCATCCAACTCCTTGCGCTGACGGGGGCGGTTCTGGAGATTAGCCCGAGGCCGCGCGATCTAAGCGCGGTCCGAAGGTTTTGACTAACTCACCCGATTGGAGCGCTCACTATCGAGCGAGTGACACGCCATGGGACCTTGGCGGTCCCCACCCCGAGCTTTCGAGCCGGCTGCAGGACGGCCGTCTCGCACCGCCGGCGCCCGGGGCGCGGGCGCTCGTTCCGGGCGCGGGCGCCGGTCACGACGCGATCGCCCTGGCGCGCCGGGGCTGGAAAGTCACTGCCATCGATTGGGTGCCGGAGCTCGCCGCCCTCGTGGGCCCTTTGCTCGAGCGCGACGGTGGACGATACGTCACGGGCGACGCGATCGAATTCGACTGGTCTGGTACGGCCGAAGCAGATGGCTTCGACTTGGTTTGGGACCACACATTCTTCTGCGCGATCCCTCCCGATCACCGGGCTCCCTGGGGGCAACGTGCGTCCACACTCGTGCGCCCCGGTGGCCGGTATGCGTCCTTGGTCTTTCCCGTGGGCAAGCCCGCGGAAGAAGGCGGCCCCCCCTTCGGCATGGATGAAGCGGCGCTCGCTGGAGCCCTTGGGTCGCTCTTCAGGGTCGAAGAGCACGCACCCGTGGCGAGGGCCGTGGCAAGGCGCCAGTGGCGCGAACACTGGCTCGAAGCCGTGCGTGTTCCCCTGGCCGTGTCCTAGCAGGCCGTTGAACAAGTCGGCTATTCAGAATGTCGTCCATCGGACGCCT
>CAJXRJ010000254.1 GCA_913058555.1 uncultured bacterium | reverse complement strand
TCTACACACTGCATATCGTCGGCAGCGTCAGATGTGTATAAGAGACAGGCACTGGTCCCACTGGTGGAACCTTGAGCGCGACCGGTTCCTTTGGTCCCCCGAGCTCCTCCGGCGTCCCCCCATCGCGCGAAGCGGCGACGGCGCTGTCCCGCCAAGGCTCAGGCTGCCCTCAGACGCCGCCACCATGCGCGACGTGCTGCCGGTGCTCCTGACCATCCTCGCAAAGGAGAAGAACGGAGACATTCAGACCGCGGCGCTGATCGCCCTGGGGCGTGTCGGCAGCCGCGCTGGCGCCCCGCGGCGACAGACGATTCTGCAGGCGATCCAAGGCCGCATGAAATCCTCGGTGCAGGAGGTTTCGGAGACCGCCGTTCTATCCCTCGGCATCCTCGGGCACGAGAGCGCCGCGGCCCCGTTGCTCGCGATCCTCGGAGATACGGAGGAGGGACGCCGGCTCATGGGAGAAGCGCGCGTCACGACCCGCGCCCAGGCCTTCGCCGCGTTCGGCCTCGGGCTGCTCGCGGAGCAGGTGGACTCCCCGGACCTCCGACAGCGTGTGGCACTCGGGCTCATGGACGCCCTCGAGTCGAAGCAAATGCGCGAGGACGTCAACGTCGCGTCGATCATCGCCCTGGGCCTCTGCCCGGTGCCGATGACACCCCACGTGCCGTCCGCCGAGCTACGCAAACATCGGAACATCGAGAGCGCCGTCTCCCGCTCTGGCCAGCTTTCGTGGCTTGTCCGGCGGCTCACCGGCTCCAAGTCGCGCTCCCATTCGTCCGCGGCCCAGGCCCATGGGTTCGTGGCCCTGGGACGACTCGCCGACGGCGCCTGGAGCGGTTCCCGCGCGAAAGCCATGGACACGCTCGTGGACGCCGCCACGTCCCGGGGATCCGACAAACACGTGCGCGCCGCCGCGTGGATCGGCCTCGGTCGCGTGGCCACTGGATCCAGCGAGCCTGAGGACGTGGCGGCCCTCAAGGCCCTGACCAAGGGAATGCTCATGGGTCAGCCCGTGGAGCGCCGCTTCGCCGCGATTTCCCTAGCCCAGGCATCGTCCAGGGTCCCCGCGAACGACGTACCGTTCGACGGCTACGCCTCCCCGCGCCGCGCCCTGCTCCTGCGCCTGGGGAGCGCGCCGAGTCAGGACGAACCTTGGATCGCCATGGCCCTCGGCATCAACGCCCATGCCCTCCACCACGCGGGTGTCCCGGACGCGGACGCCACGGCGCGGGCGCTCACGGACCGCTTGCGAAAGGAGCGCGGCACGTCGCAGATCGGCGCCTTCGCGATCGCGGTGTCCCTTTCCCACGTGGGCACCGACAAGCGCCCTACGGACCTCTCGAAGGCCCTGCTCATCCAGAAGTTCAAGCGAACGAAGGACCCCGCCGCCCGCGGCCAGATCGTCCTCGCCATGGGCATGCTCGGCACATTGGAGGCACGTCAGGACCTTCAGGACCTGCTGCGGAATTCGCGCTTCGAACCCGAGCTCCTCTGGAGCTCCGCGGTCGCCCTCTGGCTCCTGGAAGAGCCGACCCTCACGGACGTTCTGATCCGGACCCTGGTGGACGCCCAGGCCGCATCCACCCGGGCGGCCGCCGCCGCGGCCCTCGGCCGGGTCGGGGACGAGCGGGCCGTTGAGCCTCTGCTCGAGCTAATCCAAGACGAAACAACCCCCGCGGCCGCCCGCGCCTTTGGCATCGTCGGTCTCGGCATTCTCTGCGACGACGATCGCAAGCCTTGGAAGACTCCGATGGTTCACGCCATGCCGTACTTCGCGCTGACGGGCACGCTGCAGGGTGAAGGAGCGGGCCTCCTCGACATCCTGTAGGTCGGTGAGCCATGCCCCCGGGGCGGGATCTCCGCGCCAGCGCGACGCTCCCCTTGTGGGCTACTCCCCTTTCGGGCGATGGGCCTCGAGGGCGTCGTAGGCCCCTTGGAGGTCTTCGGAGAGGCTCGCTAGTTTCGGGAACTCCGCGAGGCGAGCACGCAAGGCCGCGACGAGGCGCTCGGCGTAGTCGATGGTGGCTTCGGGGCCGCGGGAGAAGGGCTTCCATGCCACTTCGGGAGTCGCGGCGTCGAGCTTGGCGGTCAGGGACCGCATGTTGTGGGTCTTGTCCGCGGCTTTGAGGGCGACGGCTCGCTCGTCCATGTGAGGAACGTGGTCGAGGGCGGCCTGCTTGCGCTGCTCCCACGACTGGCCCTTGGTCTCCGTCACCGCGGCGACAGCGCCGGCGACCTCGGAGCCGAAGAGCTCCTCGATGCGCTCGGCGGTCCAGCCCGGGCAGTCTTCAACCACGTCGTGGAGCAAACCCGCTTGGAGCGTGATTTCATCCGCCCCCGCGCGGGCGAGGATCAGCGCCACGTGGACGGAATGGGTGACGTAGGGAATGGGGTCGCCCTTGCGGGTCTGGCCCTCGTGCGCCTCAAATGCGGTGCGCAGGGCACGCTCGACGCCCGGAGAGAAGAGCCCTGCGCCGGAAGGACCCTCCCCGCTCAAATCTGCACCCCGAGGGGTTTGAGGAAGATGAACCCGACGACCATCGAGGCCAAAATGAAGACCATGAGAACTCCAAAGGGCCCGGACAACGGGAGCCAGCCCAGGTCGCTCTCGGGATAACGGAACCGAATGACGTCGAGGCCGGTTCCGGCGAGGGTGTCCTCGGCGGGCCAAAGGACCGCCTCGAACTGGCTGGAGACGCGCCGGTCCTGCATCGCCCGCAGGTCCGATTCCGCGCCCACGGCGATCTTCTTCTCGATCTCCGAGCCGCCGGAACGAATCGTCACGATGTGCACGCCAGACTTCTCGGCCACGAACTCGATCGCGGCGTTGCCCTGGGAAGGGATCCTCACCAAGGGTGAGATCGCCGAGAGGCCTTCGGGCAGGTCGACCTCGAGGGAGGCGATGGCTTCCGAAGTGCCTTCGATGACGAGGGTCTGGCCGTCTCCGGCAGCCTCTAGCTGGGTCGGATGCTGCACCGGCGCTGGCTCAAAGCCGTAGCGCACGACCATCTGGGCCGCCACCAAGGCAAAGGGGATCGCGAGCGGGATGAACGGTCCGAAGTTCAGCAGGAGGTACTGCAGGTTCCTGAAGAGGACCTTGCCGATCGCCTTGGAGACCACCGCGAGGTCGTCTTGGTAGAGGCGAATCTCGATCAGGTGCCCCTTGATCTTGTTCTTCGTCTCCTTGATCCCCTTCTGCCATGAGATGTGCTTGAAGATCCAGAGGGCCAAAACGCCGAACACGCCGCTGATAAACAGCAGCGCGAATTCGTCGCCCACGGCTTCGAGGGGCGTCAGGACCACGTTGAAGAACGCGGTGACGGCGCGGTTGATCGCGTCCAAGGGTCAGGATCCGGGTGGTGGCCCAGGAAAGGCCAGGGGGGAAGCGAGGCGGAGCTACGAGATGTATCCGAGGCCTTTCAGCTTCTCGGTGATGTCGGCGTCAGAGCCGGCTTCGTCGAACTGTGCGAGCTCACGCTCGAGCACGTGATGAATGAACTCTTCGTGGGACGCGTAACCAGCGACCTCAGCGATCTGCTTGATGCGAACGAGGAGCTCGGGGTCGATCTTGACCTTGTTGGCGGATCCGAACATGAACCGAAGGGGAGAGAGAGGACTAACGGATGGGAATGAGGATGTCGCGGCCGACCATCTTGGGATCGGGCTCCACGCCATACGCACGGAGGAGGGTGACCGTGAGGTCTTCGAGCTTGGGATCGGCGAGGCCGACCTTCGCGTTGGTGAGAAGGACGCCGTTCACGACGCTGGGGTGCATGAGATGGCTTCCGTTGAACGTGCCCCCGAGATTATCGGTGAAGACCCGGGCGGGGATGCGGCCCTGGGTGGCCTCGTCCGAGTTCCCGTAGCCCGAATTGTAGCCCACCACAACGTCGGGGGCCTCGGCGAGTCGCTCGCCGCCGGCGTAGACCTCCGAGGCGAGGTCCGCGCTAATCACCACCCGTCGGCCCTGGTCGTCGAGGGCCTCGAGGCGCCCCTTGAGCTCGGCGAGCAGCATCTCCGCCTCGGCACCCGGCTCCACGATGCCCTCGGCCTCGCGACCCTTCAGATTCAGATAGAGGCCGTTGAAGCCGATGCCGTACGCCTTGGACTTGGACCAATCCACCGCGCTGGCGATGGAGACCGGGACGAGGCCGGGATCGTTCTCTTCTTTCTCGCGGCTGCGCCCGTCCTTCAGGACGAGGTACCGATTCTCAAGCAGCCAAGTATTGAGGCTGAACTTGCGGCGGTAAGGCGCAAAGCCGTGGTCGCTCATGACCATGACAAGCGTGTCATCCCCCACCTGGTCCAGCACCTTGCCAAGGAGCGGATCCATCTTCAGGTAGAGGTCGTCGATCACGTTGCGCCACGTGGTCCCGTCACGGTCGGACCACCAGCTCGAGTCCTCGTCCGCGATCTCCGGTTGGAAGAACGGATGCTCAGGATCGCTGTGACGCCACATCATGTGCATGGCGAGGTCCACGGACGACACGTAGAAGAACAGCAGGCCGCCGTCCTTCTTGGCCGTGTATCGCTCGAGGGCGTAGTCGAGCATGCGGCCCCGCTCGCGGTACACAAGGTCCGCTTGCTCCATGAACTCGGCGTCGGTGAACGCGAGGTCTTTCAGAGCAGAAACCTCTTCGGCCATGCCCTGGGTGAAGTAGGGGCCGATGGCTTCCGCCAGGTCCGCGGAGGCGTCTTCGGGGAGGGAGATCGTGTCCGCGGGGTTCGACGGGTCGAAGTTCACGGGCGATGCGTAGAGCGCGAATTCCGGGGAGAGGCTCTTCAATTTGAAGCGCACGATGCCGGAGAGATCCATCGCCCCCCCCGGCAGCATGCCGAAGGTCACGGGGACAAATCGCGACCACTGCCCGGGCTCCATGACCACCCGCTCGTCCCCGAGCTCAAGAATCGCAGCGTCGGCATCTTCGTCGACGTAGATCGTGAGGGGCACCGTGGCGGTGGGGTCGCCATCCCGGAGCGGGTTGACGGGACCTTCGAGCTGGGTCCGGATCGCACCATCGCGCAAACGCACGGCGCGGAACCTGCCGCCGGACGTCTCGGTCCGCGTCGGTGGATCGGTGGTGAAGAGCGTGTACATGCCGTACGCCGAGTCCAGCGCAGGCGTCAACATGCCAGGGAAACTCACGCCGTTGGCGGGCTCTACGGGGTAGTTGATCGGCATGCGGTAGAGGTCCGCAGGCACGCCGTTGTCGCCGAGGATGGACCAGAAGGCCCGTCCCGTGCGATTCGATTCAGAGCTGCCGCCGGTCGGAACCTTGAAGCCCGTGAGGGGGATTCCCACGGAACCGCCGGGCTCCGACGTCACCGTCGAAGCGATGATGTCGTAGGTCTTCGGATCACGATGAATGAAGTCGAAGACGCCATGGCCGCCGGGGCCGCGCCCCGTGATGAAGTTCGACCAAGCGACGGGGCTCTGGGGCGGCGTCGACGTTCCGAGTTCCCGCACGCCCTGGCCCATCTTCGCCAGGCGATGGAAGTTCGCCATGCCATCCGGATGACGTTCCATGACGTCCCGAAGGATGTCGGGGTCCATGCCGTCGATGCCGAGCACCACTACCCGGGGATACTTCGACTCCGCAAGGTGGGCGCTGGATCGCGCCTGGGCAGCCCGGGCCGCGGTCGGATCGGTCGACTTGGATCGCTTCGGGATCGCCGAAGCGAACAAGATGGCGATCACAGCGAGGGCCACATAGGCCGTCCAGCGGGGAAGGGTCATGATTCGGTCGTTGTCGGGGCTGGCTGCTGCGCAGCGGAGCGATCGGAGGCATCTCTTTCGCTGGCGGCGCCTGGCTGGGCGCCCCTGGGGCCAGCGCCGAAGAGCCGGCGGCCCTTCATATAGGTCGGAGCTTCCACTCCAAACAGGTCGAGAACCGTCGGCGCGATGTCGGCCAGGGTCGGGTCCTCGACGTCAATGGGCCGGTTGGACCAAAAGACGCCGGGAACCAGCCGCGGGTCCACGCAGTGGTCACCGGACCAGCTCTTGGTGTTGTCAGTGAAGATCTCCTTGGAAACGGCGCCCACGGCGCAGTCCCAGGAGTGGCGGAATCCACGGTGGTAGCCCACGAGCAGCTCCGGTGCCATGTCCGCGTAGGGCCCGTCGTGGACCTCCGAAGTCAGGAAGATCTCGTTGATCGCCGGGTCCCCGGACTTGGGATCCAGCAGGGCTTCGAGCTTGCCCTTGATCTCGGCGCAGAGCGCGTCCATTTCCGGCCCCTTCTCCACCTGACCAAGCCGCTCACGGCCCTTGCGATTGATGAAGATGCCCGTGAGGCCAAGGGTGAAGGCACGTGTCTTCTCCCAGTCGACTTTCTCGAACCAGTCGCCGGACGTCTCCGCGCCGTCCTTGAGCACGAGGTAACCCTCGTCCCTCAGCCACGCATTGAGGTTGACGCCGCGCTGGAAGGAGCAGAATCCATGGTCGGAGACCACCATGAGGAGCGTGTCAGGATCGTTGCCGAGCTTCTCACGCACCTCGCCGATCAAACCGTCGGCGTCCGCATAGAGCTTCGGAATGACGTCCTTGAAGTTCTCCGTGTCTTTGTCCGCGTTCGCGGGATGGTCCGGCTCGAGGTAGCGCCAGAACATGTGGCTCACGCGGTCCGTCGTATCGAACACGACCGTGACGAAGCCCTTCTTGGTCTTCTCAAGCACGTCCCAGAGCTGCTTCTTGCGCTCCTCGAAGATCAGGTACGACTGATCGAGGAAAGCCTGCTCGTCGATCACCCTCTCGTTGAGCGCCCAGGTGTCCTCCGCGAGCCCGAGCGTCGCGTACTTACCGAGCATCTTCGCCAGGTAGATCGAGTACACGAACGGATGGCTGATCGGCATCGCCGGGGACTCCGGGTCGATGTTGATCGGAGTCACGTAGATACTGATGTGCTCCGCGTCCCAACGCTGGATGCGCAGGCGCGCGATGCCCTGCACGCCGTCAAACGGGACTTCCATCCACGGGGTGTACTCGCCGATGCCAACCGTGGCGCTTTCATTGCCGATCGTGATCGTGGCCTGTTCGGCTTCCTCGTCCATCTCGACCTCGAACGGGCACTTCATGGAGATCCCGTCGGCGCCCGGAGGCCCCTTGAAGTTCGATGCGATGGAATTCCCACGGCGCGCGAGACGGAATCGCTGTCCGCCCGTGGCCGCACCAAGCTTGGACTCGTCCGTTGTGTAGAAACTGAAGCTGCCCTGGGTTCCCTGGAGGTCCGGGACACACATGCCCGAGAGCAACGTGCCGTTCTTGAACTTCTGGGGCGGGAACGTGATCGGCACGCGCACGATCGAGGACCAGACGTGGTTCGCGCCTAGGAGCTTCCAGAAGGGCTGGCTCTTCTGGAGGATCTTGTAGACGGCGCGCTGGCCGAAGGGGACCTTGGCGAACCCGAGGTTGATGTTGCGCGGGACCATGCGCGTGTCCGTGCTCGAAAGCACCGGCATGTACGAGCATGGATCACGGGTCAAGAAGTCGTAGATGTTGTGCCGGCTTGCGTCGACGCCGGTCGCGAACGTCGACCAGGCCACCGGGGAGATCGACGGAATCGACGTCCCCAGCTCGGAATGGCAGCCCTCTTTCTCAAGGGCCGCGAAGTTCGGCATGGAGTCCCGGTACTTGGCCGCCATCTTGGGGTCGAACCCATCGAGGCCGATGACCACGACGCGCTTGACCTTGGCTCGACCCTTGCCGCGCCGGGAAACGAGCTTCACCGCGGCCTTGAGTGGCCAGATCAGAATGATGCCGAAGGCGAGCAGGAAGGTGCCGAGGAGCACCATCACCGAGCCAGCGGCCGCAAAACCCGCGCCCGGGCCGATATAGCCAAAGGCCGGCTGGGTTATGAGCAGCGCGAGGGAAGCGAAGGCCAAGAGCCGAAAAAGGGAGGTCTGAATCATCGTCCGGGGGCCGGGCGCGTTTCGCTCGGTGCGCGCAGTCTAGCCCGGGGGCCCCTCTGCATCACCGAGACGCCGGGGATCACGGTTCCAGTTCCCATCGATCGAAGCGTCGACCCCTCCCCCGTGATGGACTCAATCACAGCCTCGATGCCGCCGCTGAAGGCCTCGCTCAGCATCGCGCGTGGGACGAGGAAATCGATCATTCGAAGACCCGACGGCGCATGGATCGCGGCATGGGAGGCGGCGATGGAGCCCCGAACGAGCATCGCACCGGGCGGCACAGCGCCCGCTGCGATGCGGCTGGGGTTCGAGCCGGGTCGCTCGTGGATCGTTCGAAGGCCAGAGGCCACCGCGACGAAGGCCACCTGGGCCAGGATGGAGGCGTCGAGGGTCAACCCGCGTGTGGTCCCCATGGGCTCCCGGAGGGACTCGAAGTCGATCCACGGCTCGCCGTTGCCGAGGAGAGCCGGCCCCACGGGCATGGCCTGGGCGCTGAGGGGCTCAAGCGCGGGGTCGTACCAGTCCCCCGAGGCCCGAGGCCCTTGGAGCCGGTAGGCAGGCTGTCCAGGGGACCAGCCGAGGGGCGATCGTCCGCCCCTGGTGTGATTGAATCTCGCGAGGCACTCCAACAAGAAGCCAAAGCTGCCGTCCGGACCACCGGTCACGGCGAGGCTCTCGTCGTACCGTGGCCTGAGCACGTCCCCCACGAGCACACTCCCCAGGGCCACCAGCGTCAAGCTGCCCTGATCGAGGGCCCGGATGCCGCTCGGAAGATAGATGTTCCCATCGACGAAGAGCATGCCCTCCCCGCGGTAGGCCCCGCGCAGCACAAGGTCCCCTTCGATGACGAGGTTGCCTTCGATACGAATGGGGTGCGCCTCGCTTCCGACTAGCTCCACGTGCCCACCCACCTTGTCGACCAAACGAATCGAGGAGCCGTCGCCCTGGACGCCCTCGGGGGACACGATGCGGCCCCGGGGGGCCTCCAGGGAGCCTGAGGCCCTTCGCAGGGCCCGCAGATTGACAGAAGGATCGTCGAAGAGCGCATCCCGGGATCCCGTGACCAGCCCCCCCGTGATCGAGACTTGTTTGCCCTGGTGGGCGGCGGGCTGGACGCTGCTCCAGGCGCTTGCCGGGGCGAGGGCCCCGTCGATGTGGACGTGGCACAGGACACAGGAAAGATCTTCCGCCGCAAGGGCGTACTCGGTCGCCGCCCACCGCCGAGGTTTGACGAAGAGCTCGCCGCGACCCGCGAATCCCGGCCCGTCCAGGGTCAACCGGCGTCCGGCCCCTTCCTTGGTGATGGAAGCCAAGTCCTGGAGCTTCGCGGCCGGCCCTTCGGGCGCATCCCAGACGCCCTCGACCCAACGGTCGAAGGACTCGATGGAATGTTTTTCCGCGTCACCCTCAAAGGCGCGCCAGAAGTCGCCAAGAACCTCCGCTGGATCGAGGCGGGCGAGGCCCCCGGCTGTCTGTTATACACATCTCCGAGCCCACGAGACT
>CAJXRJ010000253.1 GCA_913058555.1 uncultured bacterium | reverse complement strand
CTACACACTGCATATCGTCGGCAGCGTCAGATGTGTATAAGAGACAGCTTCCGCAATCAACTCGCGTCTCCGGGCCTCGTGGGGGTCACGAGCGGAGCGTCCCTTGGCGCCGTGGTGGGGATCCTGATCGCAGGTGGCGAGCTTCTGACCAAGACCCAAGACGACGGGGGTGGCGTCATGGCCGCCGCCGCTGAGAACGCGCCGATCTTGATCACGGTCTGCGCCTTCCTCGGAGCCATGGCCGTGGCCATGTTCGTTGCGGCCCTCGCGAGCCGCGGCGGGCGGATCTCCGTTCCGACGCTCCTGCTCGTGGGCGTGGCGATCAACGCGTGCCTCGGCGGAGTACTGGCTGCGATCCAGGACATCCTGTTACGGGAGAAGTGGCAGTTCGCCCAGGCCGTATTCTCTTGGCTCTTCGGCAAGCTCGATGAGCGCACGGTTTCCCAGGTCGGCATCGTCGGGGTGGGGGTCCTGATCGCCTTGGCGATCGTGCCGTTCGTTGCCCGGGAGCTGGACCTCTTTGCTGGCGGAGAAGACACCGCCGCGTCCCTTGGTGTTTCGACGGTGCGCACGAAAGTTCTGACCCTGGCCGCGGCATCGATCGCCGCCGCTTCCGCCGTCGCGGTAGCGGGGCAGATCGCCTTCGTGGGGCTCGTCGTACCCCACGTCGTGCGCATGGCCATTGGGCCGCGCCACGCGAGGCTCTTGCCGATGTCGGCGCTCGGGGGCGCCGTTTTCCTGTGCGGCGCGGAGGTGCTCAACATCACGATCCTCGGCCCGCGTGCCCTCAGCCCAGGGATCGTCCTGTCCCTCATCGGGGGACCGTTTTTCCTCGTGCTCCTCCTCCGAAGGCGCGGGGAGGTGTCCACGTGGTGAGTCCAGCGGAAGGGAAGGCACGGCCGAAGCCGGGCGAGGTGGCGCTCGTGGGGAAGGGCCTCGCATTCGCGTACGAGAGTGGACCCGACGTCGTGCGCGGCGTGAATCTCGAAGTGGCGGCGGGTGAGGTCCTCTGCATCCTCGGTCCCAACGGAGCGGGCAAGAGCACGCTCCTGCGTCTACTCGCTGGTCTCCTCGTTCCGGCAGCGGGGTCCGTTTGCCTGGGGGACAAGGAGATCCGATCCATCCGGCCCCGCGACCGCGCCCGGCGGATGGCCCTCGTGCCCCAAGCGCTGTTCGCGCTCCCGTCCCTCACCGTTGGTGAATTCGTAAGCCAGGGGCGCTACGCCCACGCGCGCCTCTTTCGGGGCCCCAGCCCTGCCGATCGCGCCGCCGTCCAGCGCGCGTTGGCGGACGCGGACCTCGGTACCTTGGAGTCGCGCCCCCTCGACGCCCTTTCCGGCGGTCAGCGCCAACGGGCCCTCGTCGCGCGCGCCATGGCCCAAGAGCCAGGCGTCATCCTTGTGGATGAACCCACCAACTCGCTGGACCCACGCCATCAGATCCAGGTCTTCCAGGTCATCGCAGGCCTCGGCTGCGAGGGCCGCGCCGCGGTGGTCGTGACCCACGACCTCAACCTGGCCAGCCAGTTCGCCACGCGCCTCGTCCTGATGGATGCTGGCCAAATCGTCGCGGACGGTTCCGTGCACGAGGTCCTGCGCCCCGAGGTCCTCGGCCCCGTCTACGGGCCCGATCTGGCGTTTGGGTCCCGCCGCGTCGACGGTTGGAATGAGGACCGTCCGTACGTTATTCCATGGCGCCAAGGATGAGGGGGTGAGGGGTCCTCGGCCGATGTGCGTACCAGGAACTCGCACTAGCCGTAGGTGCCGCTCGTTTGCGCGACTTAGCGCTCGCCGCTGCGGAGGAGCCCGCGACGGATCTGGGCGTTGGGCTACGATGGGGAGACCCCCGTCGAGTGCCTTGCCCTCAAGCGCCGCGCTTCGGCAGCCACCCCCACTCTTCCCAGGATTGCCATGTTCCTCTCCCTTCCCGCCGTTGCCCTCGCGGCATGCCTTGTGTCCCCAAGCCCTGCCCCGTCCCTCGACCAGAGCTTCCTCGATCAGTGGGGCACGATCGTCAGTTGCGGCGGTGGTTTGTACTTCCAATCCAATGGCAACATCTACGGGCTCGCCACGACGGGGTCCTTTCAAGACGGTGACGCGGTCTACGTGATGGGGACGGGCGGGACCTCTGGCGCGCAGCCTTGCCCGCAGGCGCATGAGTTCTTCCCGTACGTCACGGTCACTGCCTTTGACCCCATTGTCGAAACCTGCTCCTGCCCCGCAGCGCAGAGCTGCTCGGGCGTCGCGTCAAGCGTCGGCTGCCCCAACTCCGCCGGGGCCGGCGGGCGCCTTGGCTATAACGGCATGCCGAGCGTGACGACCACCTTCTACGGCCTCGACCTCTTCGTGAGCGGCCTTCCGGCGAACCAAACCGCCATCCTCTTCATGGGCAACGCCAGCGCAGCACCCTCGCCCCTTGGCGATGGCCTCCTCTGCGTCGGCGGTAGCTCCGGTCTCTTCCGCTACCCCATCCGCTCGGCCTCCAACAGCGGGAGTTTCACCGAGCCGAACGTGGTCGGCACCAGCCAGACCTTCCCGGCCGCCGGCCGCATCAACATCGGCTCCACCTGGCACTTCCAGGGTTGGTTCCGCGACGGAGCTGGGCCCTGTGGCAATGGCTCGAACACGACCAACGGCCTGCAAGTGACCTTTATGCCGTGAGCCATGGTGCCTGCGTAGTCAGTGGAGTCGACTCACCCACGGACCGCGGGCACTGGGGTCAATGGCAGTCCTGGTAGCCGCCGAGTTTGCCGCACTCAACGCATCGGAAGAGGTAAGCCGTGGGGGATCCGTCGGCGTCGAGGGCGGAGAGGAAATCCGCCCATTGGCCGTCGTCTTCGATGCCTGTGTTGTCGCGGATGACCTGGAGGGCTTCTGGGCCCGCAGCCACGAGCTCGGCTTCTCCAGCGTGGCCTATGAAGGCGGCGGGTTGGTTGCAGTGGCCCCACCAGCGCTCCTGTTGCCAGCCTGAGAACCCTGGAGTCTGCGTGGCGATGAGGTGCACCAGATCGGGGGGAACTGAGCCTGCTTCGAAGCCGACCCCCGACTCGTCGAAGAACGTAGCGTCGAGCTTGTCCGCTGCGGAGCCATCCGCGATGCACCAGGGGCAGATGCACTCCTCATACTCCTCCAGGGAGTAGCAGCCAGCCGCATAGATGTAGCCGCGGGCACGTTCGCAAACGATGCAGGTGGCATCGGACTTGACGATCGAACCGGTGGCGATTGGGTCCGGGTGGTACTTGAAGTGAGGGAGCTCCATCGTGTCGGGCTCGGGGGTGGCGTTGGGCGCCTTTTCACCCGAGCACCCAAAGCCCAAGGCGGCGCATCCCAGGGCGATGGCACCCACACGGCGGACTGCTCTTGCGGGGCGGATCATTGGCTGGCCGGGTTGCGCAGGAACTTGAAGTAGGCCTCCTCGAGCTCCTCAACCGTGTCGTAGCCGAGGGCCTTCCAGCCGTGCTTCTTGGTCTTGCCCAGGTAGTAGTTCTCCAGGTGCTTGATGAACTTGGCGCGAACCTCAGGGCCTGCGCGGTGCATGAGGAAGAACACGAGGGCGCCGGACTGCTCGTAGAAGACCGAGGTCTGGGACATGAGGAACGAGCCCAGCGTGGACTTCGTTTCCACGGGGATGTTGTTCTCCTTGGACAGCGCGCCGAAGGCGATCTGGTTCATGTCGATCAGGAGCTTCATATCGATGAGCTTGTCCTTCTCGAGCAGGACGCTTGCGGCTTCCACCGACTGCACGGTGTGGTCATCGATGCGCATGCCGCGGCGGCCCATCTCGACGGACTGGTCCTCGATGAAGCGCGCGAAGCCCTCGACCACCCAAAAGCCGCGGGTCTTCGGCGTGCTCTCTTCCCCGTCCGTGAGCACGCGCCAACGCTCCGCGATGTACTGGTGAGTCAGCTCGTGGGCGACAATCTGCTGGAGGTCGCGGTCCTTCTTTGATGCGGCCTCCTCGGCCGTCGGGGCGTAGAAGCGCGAGGCTTTCCACGATGGCGAGTAGAAGCCAGCGGTCCAGGTTGGCGCCGTGCTGCCGTCCCCGAGGTCCTCGTTGAGGTAGTCCTTGCGCGAAGCGTGGAGGCGGACGTCGAGGGGCGGGTCGTCGTAATCCTGGGGGTTGTCGAGGATGCGGTTGAGCGTGCGGATCGCGGCCTCGCCAAAGCTCAGGCAGGCGCCCACGAGGGCCTGGTCCTCGCAGGTGGTCAGGAGCTCGATGTTGTCCGTCTTCACGAGCATGCATCCGCTGTACCAATAGGTGTCTTCCTCAACGCGATCGTGCACCTCCTTCAGGGCGCCGAAGCGCGCGCCGGCGGGCGAGAGCTCGCGCATCCAGTCCAGCCAGTCCTGGGCGTCCTTGGACTCGAACTCAGGCTGGATCCACTCCTTGACCGCGGCCTCGATGGCGGTCTCGGCGCCGGGGACGACCTTATTCGGCGCCGTCGCTCCAAAGGCCTTCTTCCAATCGGCGAGGAGAGCGCTGCCCTCCCGCGACAGGTCCTGCTCGGCCAGCCACTGGGCCGCGGCGATGCGTCGCTCGTGGGCCGCCTTGCGCACGGCTGCTTCCGTGTCCGCCACGGCTTTGCGCTGGATCTTGGCGTTGCTGCCTTTCGCCTGCTTCTTGCCGCTGAGTTGACTTTCGAAGGCCCGGATCTTGTCGGATGGGGCTCCGAGGCTCTCGATCTCCGTGAGGAGCGTGCGCGCTTCCTCGACGAGGCGCCGCCGCACGAGTTCCTCGTAGACCGGGACGAGTGCTTCGCGCAACTCTTGGTCAAGGAGGTCCTGCCAGGCGAGCACCACCCCGTAGGTGTGACCGACGACCTCCAGGGTGCCTTCGGTTTCAAGGATGGCGACCTCGTCTTCGGGGAACGTCTGGGACTGCCCGTCAGATTCGACGGTGACGACGCCTTCGTCGTCCACCTCCACGGATCCCGGAACGCGCCGGCCGTCCATGAGGATAGCTGCGTCGCCGGACCCTGGGGCGGTGGCGTTCGTGATGGCGCGGGCCTCTGCGAGGTCAGCGGGGTTGGCGACGCGGTCGTCCCCCGCGCAGTAGAGCGTCCCCCCTTGCGCGTAGACGATGACCCCGTCCGCCGCCGGAATGAGGCGCCCGTCGAAGGTGAGGTCGGGGGCTACCCAGAGAACGCGCTCGGCGTCCACGTCCACGGCGTAGTTGCCGAGCAGTAAGACGCTCTTGGCCCGGGTCATGGGCCCGTCCCGGGACTCTTCTGGCATCTTGTCGCCCGAGAGGATGTCCCGGTCGCGTTCGATGAAGGCCTTGACCGCGTCGCCGTCGCGGTCTTCGCCGATGGTGACTTCTTCGAGGTCTGCGGTCGCGTAGGCGACCAAGGTGCGATCCTTCTTTCGAAGGTAAATCGTGTCCCCGTACACCACCGGGGGCTGGGTCGAATCGAGGTCCCAGGCGGAAACGGAGCTCCGGCAGACGAAGAACTCGCGTTCCTTCGTCCCATCGATCGGTATGCGGGAGTTGCAGTAGCTGATGCGGTCCAAGTCGCCTTCGGTGAGGCCTTGGATCACGCGGTGGGGGCCGCGTCCACTGATCTTCCCGTTGACCTCGCCGAGCCGTTTGGCGGTGAGGACTGGATTGCGGGTGCCGAGGCCCTTGGCGACGACCCGGGCGAAATGGTGCCGGTCGGTGTTGTCGATGGTCACGACCGTGGCCTCGCCGCCGCCTTCCTTGCGGTTGATGATGACGGGCTTCGTGTTCCACGCTTCGAAGGCCACGAGGTCTTTGCCCGTTCGCAGGTCGAAGAACGTCAGCTTGCCCTCGTCGTGCCCTGCGACGACGCCGGTCATGAGAGCCGTGCCCGGGGTGAACTTGCCGCGGATTGTCTTGGCCTTTTTCAGCCCCTTGGCGAGGATCTCGTAGGACGCGATCGCCTTCGCCGTGGCCACGATGAGCGTCGATTCGAAGACCAAGATCTCGGCAAAATCGGCGTAGGCTACGTTGGACTTGTCCTTCGTTTCGCCGGACGCAAGGTCGATGGAGAGCAGCTGCGCCGAGCGCTTCTCCTTGGCGATGATGTAGAGCACGCCATTCGAGATCACGGGCTCGGAGAGGATCTCACCGAGGTCCGTCTTCCAGATCTCCTGGGGGATCGTGCGTGGCGCCTCAACGGCGTCCGTGCCCCACTGATTGAGGGGGCCACCTCCGGGCTCTGTCCACTGGGGAGCGGCGGAGAGTGGCGTGGCGAGGGCGGAGGCTGCGGCGAGGCAAGCGGCGGCGAAAAGCGAGGCGGAGCGGAGCATCATGACTAGGAAGACGTCGGGGCGGTCTGAGGAGATCGCGAGGGACGCGCTGATCCTAGCGTGTGCGGCGCACGGGGTGGGGGGGCGCGACGTCCCCCTGAACGAACGCAGGGTGGCACGCGGAGCGTGCCACCCTGTGGTGCGAGTTCAGACGGTGGGGGACGGGCGGGGGGCGCTGACAGGCTCTCCTGCTCGAAGGTTTGTTCGTGGCCTTTACATCAGCATGGTGCTCTGCTTGGTGCCGAAGAGGCTCTTCAAGCGGCCCATGACGTTGGAGTGGATTTGGCAGACGCGGCTCTCGGTGAGGTTCAGCATCTCGCCAATCTCACGCATGGTGTGGCCGACCTGGTAGTACTGCTCGATGATGAACTGCTCCTTATGCGTGAGGGAGCGCGTTAGGAAGCCCATCATGTCCTCGCGGTTGAGGACGCCGAGTGGATCGATGGACTTCTTGTCCTCGAGGACATCGACCTTCTCCATCGAGCTGTCGTCGTCGCGGTCCTCCCACTTGTCGGAGAGGGAGTACATCGCCTTGGCGCTGGCGCTTTGGAGCTCCGTCGAGAGCTCCTGGTGATCCATCTCAAGGTCGCGGGCGAGTTCCGCGTGGGTTGGCTCACGGCCGTAGACGCCAGTGAGCCGCTGCAGGGCCTTGTCGATCTTGCTGGCTTTCAGGCGCACGAGGCGCGGGACCCAGTCTTGGCTCCGGAGCTGGTCGAGGATCGAGCCGCGGATTCGGGTGGTGCAGTACGTCTTGAACTTGATGCCACGGCTGGGATCGAAGCCGCGGATGGCGTCCATGAGACCGAAGAGGCCGGCGCTGACGAGGTCGTCGAGCTCGATGGACTTCGGGAGCGTCTGTAGGAGGCGCTCGGCGATGTACTTGACGAGGGGAAAGTGGCGCTCCATCAGGATGTTCCTGATGTGCTCAATGCTCTCGACCTTCTTGTCACCGCGCGCCACCTGGTAGTGGGCCCAGATCTCTTCGGTGGGAAGCTCCTCGACCGGCAGGCCAGCGGTACTCTTGGATGAGGCCTTGGACGGCGCCTTGCGCGTCAACGTCCGGCGGCGCGGGTCAGCCTTAGGTGCCGTGGTATTGTCCGCGGCGGCCTTTTGGGGGGCCGTGCCTTCTGAGGAGGATTTCTTCACTGGGAGTCGCCGGTTGTTCGACGGCCGCGGAAGGCGGCCGGCGAAGAGATTTGTTCTCCGAGATTCATTCCACGTGGTGGAGTGAATGGATCGGAACGTCGAGCTTTTGCCTTCCCCCGAGGAAGTCGAGCTCCAGGACGAAAAGGCACGCCACCGGCTCACCGCCGATCTTGCGGACGAGTTTGTTCGCCGCTTCCATGGTTCCACCCGTTGCCAGGAGGTCGTCCACCATGAGTACGCGTTTGCCGGACTCGACCGCATCGACGTGGATTTCGATGGTGTCGCTCCCGTATTCGAGCTCGTAGGACTCCGAGGCCGTCTTCCACGGGAGCTTGCCCGGCTTGCGAACCGGAATGAAGCCCTTGCCGAGGTGGTGGGCCAGGGCCGTTCCGAAGATGAAGCCGCGGGATTCGACGCCGCAGACGAGGTCGTAGCTGGCGGGATCCACAAAGGCCGCTAGCCCTTCGATGGAGGCCTTCAGACCCTCGGGGCTCGAGAGCAGAGGAGTAATGTCCTTGAAGACGATTCCTTCCTTCGGGAAGTCGGGAACGTCGCGGATGTAGCTTTCGATCAAGGGAGTTCCTATGCGCAGCTTGCTCCCCTTCGGAGCGAGCGCCGCTTGAGGGTCTTCGGCGGGCTCTGGCCCCGACTTGAACCGCGACTCCGACATTTCCTCAGGACATCTCAAGTTCTTCGGGCGAGTGTCGGATTCCCGGGCGGTCGGTCGCGTTTATCGACAGTTTGGGCCCAAAGAGGGGGGAAGGATCTGCGGAGTGGGCAGGGATTGTCCAATCGACGGGGACGTTCTTTCCGGGTGGCTTGTTCGGGTTCCAGGGTGGCTCCCATGAATGGGCGCGCCTCCCCGTAAGTGTCGGCAGCGGGTTGCCGTGTGCCTGGCGAGGTCTCTTGGGGCCCTGCACGGGGAGGATCTGCCCCAACACACCCTGTCGGAACGGCTTGTGAAAGAGCGAGCCCATTGAGGGGAGCCAGGTCGTTTGGGTGCTGCCCACGGTGGCGGGGCTGCGGGGGATGGATTTTTCTGATTCCCTGTAAGTGCCCCGACTCCCGCATGGAGACCTTCTGCAATGGCACTCTTCCCCTCAGCCCGCGCCCTCGACGCTTCCTTCAAGCGCTACGTCAAGAAGGGCGATGGCCGCGCCCTCGCCCGCGCCTTCGACATGGCCGCGCCTGAAATGCTTCGCACTGCGAGACACTTGTGCTCCGACGAAGCGGAGGCAGAGGACGCGGTCCAGTCCGCGTTCCTGGCGGCCCTCGAGAAAGCAGCTTCCTGGGACATGGGCCGGGCGGTCATGCCATGGCTCATGGGTCTCCTGATCGTGGAGGCGAAGAGAGCCCGGGAGATGGCCCGGAAGGGAACGCCCCGGGGCCCCGACGAAAGGTGGGTGGCCGACCGAATCCAGGGTCCTGGGCCGTCCCCCGATCCGACGTCCGCGGCTGCGACGGAGGAGCTTCGGCAGATTGTGGAGGACGAGATCGAGGGGCTGCCGGACACCTACCGGACGGCGCTGAAGGGGCACCTGCTCGAGGGCGCGGCGCCGCAGGACCTCGCCCAGGGTCTCGGCATCACGGTTGGCGCTTTGCACGTACGGCTTCACCGGGGCATTCGGCTCCTTCGGGGGGCCCTACCCGCGGGAGCCGCCTTGAGCGCAGGCTTCATGGCGCCGCCAGCGCGGGGGTTGGCTGCGATTCGAAGCTCGGTGTTGGGCGGAGCGGGGGTCAAGACCGCTGCCGTTGGCGGCGGGGCCATGGCTGCTTGGTCGGGGTCGACGCTGCTGACCGGTGGATTGGCCGCCGGCGCCGTCGCGGTCCTCGGTGCCGGTGCCATGGCTGTCTGGGGCGGAGGGGCCGGATCCGATGGGGAGGGCTCGGACTCGCTGGAACGCGGGGCCGAGTTGGCTTCGACGGCGGGACCTGAGGATTCTGGGGATGGTTCGATACCAATGGGGACCGGCGCAGTCTCTCCCCCTGGGGGGGGCGCGCTTCCGGATG
>CAJXRJ010000252.1 GCA_913058555.1 uncultured bacterium | reverse complement strand
ACCTGACACAGATCCCCCAGGGGTTCGGGTTCACGGCGGCGGTTGCCGGGGATACTTGGAACTTCCAGGCCTGGCACAGGGATCTCGTGGGCGGTGTCCTGGCCTCCAATTTGACCGATGGGATCTCCATCACCTTCATGTGACCCCAAGTACCGAGCCAGGATCGTTTTTTCACTTTCGGCCAGCTCGGCATCTGCGGATGGGCAGCGCATGTGATCGCGACTCAACCGCCGGGATCAAAAGCGAAAAGATGATCCTGGCACCGTACTTTATGACTGCCATGGAGAATCGAAACGTCGGACAGCCCATTGGATTGCGCGGCTTCAGGGCTCTTTTCGATCGATGTTGCAGCCCCATGCTTCGCAGCGCTCTTCCTTCCGCGTTGGTGGCAGTTCTTGCCCTCTGTTCCCCAGTGTTCTGCCAGGGGGTCTACTTCGTACACGCGGGGCTGACAACTGGGGCCAATGACGGGTCGAGTTGGTCCGATGCGTTCCGGGGCTCTGCTGGCCTGGCCGAAGCGTTGTCGATCACGCCCGAGGGAAGCGACATCTACATCGCAGAGGGCACGTACATCCCACGTCGAGCGCCCGGGAGTCCCGCGAGGTTCGCGTACTTCCCGGTCCGGCGGCACCGTCTGTGGGGTGGCTTTGTCGGCGGCGAAACCTCCCCAGCGGAGCGCCCGTCCGCAGGGACCGCCATCACGGTCCTCAGCGGGGACCTCTTGGGCGACGACCTCTTGAACTGGTCGAACCGGGCCGAGAACAGTCTGTTTGTGGTATCGGCATTCAATGGCGGCTTCACTCTCGATCGACTGACCCTCACGGGTGGAGAGGGGGAAGTCACGGTTCAGGGTGGAGGTCGAGGGGGCGCCCTGGCCACCTGGAGCGGTCCGTCCATGGTCCGCGACTGTCGCTTCGTTCGCAATCGCAGCGCAGGGGGCGGCGCGGTCTACGTCTCAGCCGATGTGGAGTTCGTGCGTTGTAGCTTCGAGCAAAACGTCTCTACGGGGTTCGGCGGCGCCATCCAGATCTGGGGCTCAAGCGCGGATGTGCGGATCACGAATTGCACGTTCTCTGACAACGTCGCGCGGGTCGGTGCGGCCGCCAGTGCCAGCCACGCCACCGACGTGCATTTCGTCAACTGTAGCTTCGTCGGCAACGGGACTCGGGGCCCCGTGATCGCCAACACCATCAACGGCGGCGCACTGGCGTTCAACGACTGCGACGCTGTCGAACTCATCAATTGCACCATCGCTAGGAATCGATCCGAGAACGACCCGCGCGCGGGAATCCAGTTTGAGACCACCGACCTCAGCGCCCACAACTGCATCGTGTGGGGTAACACTGGATCGAGCGGCCTCCAAAATGCGGAGGCTCAGGCGCCACCAGACGCGTCCCTGAATCACTCCGTCGTTCACCCTGCCCACTTGGGCGGCATCAACAACGTCCCTGGCCCTCCAGGGTTCATCGATGCGTCCGGTGGCGACTTCTCGCTTGCGCCCGGGTCCTCGGCCATCGACATCGGTGATTCGACCCGGGTCCCTTCCAATGTAGTGGTCGATGTCGTGGGCGGAGAGCGGTTCCAGGATGTCCTATCGATTCCGGATCAGGGAGTTCCGCTCCCTTTTGGCCCCGTGGTGGACGCTGGATCATTCGAGTTCCAGGCGGGCCAGGTCGGGCTCACCCGATGCATCAGTCATCAGAACTCGACGGGTGCGATCGGTACGATCGGCGGACTCGGCTCTCATCTGGTCTCACGGAACGACTTGACCATCGTCGCAGCCCATCTGCCTCCGGTAGTGACCAGCCTCTTGGTCGTTTCGCGCCAACGGGACCACGTGCCCGCCTACAACAACTCGATGGGAACGCTCTGCCTCGGCCCCCAATTCGGCAGGTTCGAGAATCAAATCAGTGCCACGGACGGGCAAGGGGCGGTGACGTTCTCGGTCGACCTCGCAGCGCTTCCATTGCCCTCGGTTGCGGCACGACCCGGCGACCGTCTTCATTTCCAGGTCTGGCACCGCGACCGGGACACGCTTGTGCCGATCCCGACGTCGAACCTCACGAATGGCCTTCTGGTTTGGTTGCAGTGAGATGGAAGGGGCTTCCAGCCCCGCCGCTACGCTCGCATCATCCCGCGCGCGCCCAACTCTCCGAAATGCACGGAGCCAGGATCATTCTTTCACTTTTGATCCAACCAGTGGGGTCGCGTTCCCATCGGCTGCCAAGCCGGTCGGGCAACATCGGCCGAAAGCGAAAAAACGATCCTGGCACGGTACTCCCCTTCGCTATTGGAGTCCGGCTCGCGCTGGGCCGGTAGGTGATCGAATCTAACTGCGAGGAGCACGCCCGATGGCCCTTCCGGACAAGGGGAGTGGTTGCAAGACGCAGCTGGCAGTAGGCACGCATCCAGCACCGCCTCGAAGCCCGTGGCGTGGCGAACTCCCATCTGCCTCAACGAATCCGGCGATTCGCCACTCTCTTTGCAAGCTCCCCACCCCGCCCGAGGGGTCACCGGCGTGATCTGGGTGCCGAGGGCTAGCCCACGGATTCGGAACGCGGCGCCGCCAAGGAGACAAAAGCAAGCGGAACCGATCCCTGGTGGGGGAGCGGTTCCGCAAAGAGGTCGTGCTCGAGACTCAGAGCCATGACCATTCCGGGAGCGAGAGACTGACTCTGGCTCCTTCCAGCTTATTCGAACGTGATGGCGTAGCCGTCGGAGTAGTTCGAGGTCGCCGTTGGGTTGATGTCACGGAACCACAGCTGGTAGTTCCATGTTTCGCCGGCGAGGACGGAGACGTTGCCGCCGGGCGTGGGGATCGACGACAGATCCAGGGCCAGGGAGACCTCCCCGGTGACTCCGGAGTTGACGATCTCCCCGGCTCCGATGTGTCGGCCGATGGCGCCCCCCAGGCATAGGGTCCCTTGGCTGCCGCCGGCGCCAGGGGTGGAGCCTTGGGTTTGACTGTTGACGAACATGCCGAACGTGTTCAGCGGAAGGTTGGTCGTATGGAGGGTGACGTCGTTGGCCGCCGCCACCGTGGTACCGGACGCGGACATGGCGGCTGCGGCGCCCGTGGAGTTCACCACGGCGGCGCAGTAGCTCGTGCCGAGGTCGGGGCAGGCGACGCTGACAAAGCTGCCCGGCGTTCCAATGTCCCCCGACATGGCGCTGAACGAGCCCCATGCGTCACCAACGCTCGACTCGCTCCACAGGTAGATGTTGTCCGCACCGAGGCCGTCCACGCAAACTTGTGCGCTCGCATCCCGGGCGCGGTAGCTGCCGGGAAAGTTCTCGTCGCCGTACAGGAGTCGACCGACCTCTTGGCCCGTGCTATCGAAGAGATGAATGCCGTCGTTGCGTCCGAGCGCCGCGTCGATGTTGGGGCCGAGAATCACGACGCCCGTCAGTGCCCACTCCGCGGCAAAGACCGCCGGGTCGACGTTGCAGACGATCACGGAGTCGCCGGCGGCCACCGTGCCGGCGGCGCTCAGGTCGAACGTCCCCGCCACGCTGCTCTGGTCATCGAAGCTCCAGCCGGTGAGGTCGATCGGGGCGCCGGATGTGTTCGTGAACTCGACGAATTCAGCGACGCTGCCGGAGTACATGTACTCGGTGATCCTCATGCCCGACTGCCCAAACGCATAGCGGATCTGCAGCGGATCGACCTCGGTTTGCCGAGGACTGAAAGTCATGGAGCCGTAGGTATTCGAAGCCGTGGCGGCCACGTAGTAGCTCACCGTCTGCCCCGCATTGGCGGCCACAGGCAGCACGGCGCCAAAGACACCGTCTCCGGCCAAGCCGTCGCCTGACAGGCCGTCGTCCCGCATGGCGGTCCTTTCGTAGGGAGCCGTGCGATCTGCGCGGTACCACAATACGACGCCTTGTAGGCCAGAGATCGAATCTTCGACCTGGGCCGTGATGTACACCGTGTCCAGCAGCCCCGGTGTGGCGTCGCTGGGCTCGACCCAAGCGATCGTCGGCGCGGGAGCACTCACCTCCGGATGATTGCGGAGGAGCGCCTCACGGGCTGTGACGAACGTTTCGAGGCCAATCACCGTCGTGCCACCCCCTGGGCCGCCACCGGGCAAGTTCAGGGTCGTCGTTCCGAAGTTGTCCAGGAAGTTCTGATACGTGTACAGCTTCTTCGGATCCGCCAGCACATGTGCGTCGATCAGGTCCATGTGATCGTTGAGGATGGGTTCGATGGTCGCCCAATCGAACTCTTCCAGTAGGGTCCGCATGTGTGCCATGTACCGCGGCCGAAGCTCGGGAACCGACAAGACATGGCTCAAGACGGGCTTGGCGTTGGAGTTGAAGTTCAACGTCGGTGACCAGTTCTCCCTCCACGTTTCGTTGCCATCGGTCTGGAGCAGGTGGGTCCGTCCGTCGATCGGGTCCCGGTACGTGACGAAGTCGGCGCCCTTGTTCGTGTAGCTGTCATCGTCCGTGAAGAGATTCTCCAGGGCGAGGGACCAGATGGAGGGGTCCACCGCGAACACCTCGTCGATGGTTCGCCAGTCCGAAAGATTGCCGTTGTCCACCGCGGCGCAGACGGCAATGTGCGCGCCGATTGGATCCGCAAGGCCGCCATCGTCCTTGATCTCGTACGCGGAGTAGTTGCTCGGGTTGGTCCCTACGTACTGAAGCCCGGGGCCGTTCGGCGTGTTCGCCATCTTGATGCGCATCCCGTCTTCGTCTTCGAAGTACTCACGCAGTAGGTCCTTGTTGAACTGTTGCACGTTGGCGTAGACACCCCAGTTCTCGCCGTTGATCGTCACGAGCGCGTGATTGGAGCGACCGTTGGGGATGTAGCGCGCGGCGAAGTTGTTGTAGGCCACTTCACGGGTGAACGTAGGGTCGGTGAAGGCGTTGTTGAGGTTCAACGCGCTGTAGCCCATCAGTTCCAGGTCAGGATCGGTGAAGTCGATGGACACGTTCAGCGAGAACTTCTGGGACCCTTGGGGCAGCCTCGTATAGGAGGTGTTCCCCCGGATGCGAACGCCCACATCCGGGTAGGTGATTCCGTCCACTTCGAGGTCCGCTGGGATCTCTGTTTGCGACACGTAGTTCGCGCGGAGCTGCGTCTCCCAGTTGGGCTGGGCGAACGTGAAGTTGAAGGACCGCAGGGTCGACGTGTCGTAGAGGTCCTGGGCGGCCGCCGAGGCGGCGAGCCCGAGGAGCAGCAAAGGCGCGAAGGATTTCATGGTCGTGGACTGAATGCCTAAGGAGAGATGGATCTACAGGATCCGAATTCCCAACGTAGCAATCAGGTGGAGGAACGCCCGGGAAGGCTCATGGCCCTCTCATGGGCGGGACGCAAAGGGGGCTGCCTATCGACGAAGATAGGAGAGCGTTCCCACCCCAGAAGTACGGAGCCGAAGTACGGAGCCAGGACCAATCTTTCGCTTTCAGCCAGCCCGCCTCCGGACGGGCTGAGGCGGGCTGGCTGAAAGCGAAGAATCGGTCCTGGCTCCGTACTTTGGCTCCGTACTTTGGAGCCGGGCCGGGGGCCTTCGCCGGGGAATGGGCCCATGCGAGTAGACTGCACGCAGGCAAGTGCCCCACCGGGCGCTAGAGCCCGCGCTGAGTGCCGCTCCCATGGACAAGACCTTCATCCGTAGCCTGTTCTCCCCGGGGCTCCTGGCCTTGATAGCCGTCCTCGGCCTGGAGTGGACCGGCGCGTGCAAGTCCGTTGATCCAGAGGAACCCGTGCGGCTCGCCGCTGAGCGCGCCGAGCGTTTGAAGACGATCGAGGCTTACCAGGCATTCTTGGATATGAGGCCCCGCTCGACTCTGTACGCGAAGGAGATGGAGCGGGCCCGCGCGGCGATCGACGCAGCGACGTCCGCTCAGCTCATGGGCCTCGACCTGGCCGGACAGGCGAACTACCTCCGCAGCAGCAAGAACCGTCTGGCCCGGGAGGAGGTCCTTACCGCGGTGGTCGCGCGCGTAGGAGAACTTGACCGGGTCGAGCAGATTCAGTGGATGTACGACCTGGCTTGGCCCTGCACCGACGGGGGCGCGGAGAACAGCGATGCCATGCGCCGCATGCTCGCACCGCCCGATCCGTTCATCCGAGGGCTCGACGTGCCTGACTTGGGTCCCGGGAAGATGGACCCCATCGAGCGATGTTACTTTGCCTACGCCCTTGGGAGAGCCCGTCCCAAGAGCCCCGAAGCACGTCGAACGGGGATTGGCTACCTGCTGGCGATCTCCACCGATCGATCGGACATGCGCTTGACGGCCAGCAACCAGAGGTACGTGCCAGCCGACCAAGGGATACCGACATCGCCGCGCAAGGTCGCGATCGAGGCCCTCGCGAAATTCGCGGAACCATTCGACGTAGTGCACGTCGCGCTGCAGGCGGGGACGCTCGCTGGTGATCGCGCATGGTCCATCGTGCAGGAGTGGCTGAGTGCAGAGAGCACGTACGACCGCAAGGCCTCGCTGTTTGTGGGGCTCATGCACACCGAAGTACGCGATATCGGCGAGCGGTTCCTGCCCCTTGCGGAGCAGATGAGCGGTGATCTGCGCGTTCGGGCATTGCTCGAGTGTGTGCGGCGCCGGGTCCCTCGCGTGTCGGAGCGGATCGGGCCGTGGCTCGCGGGCGATGACGTCGCAGAGCAGGTCGCGGCAGCGTATGCGCTGGGCCTGGGCGAATTCAGCGTCCCCGGGTACGAGAAGCGCCTTGGCGAACTCGAAGGGAGCGACGAGCGACTCGTGCGCTCCGCAGTGGCAATGGCGAAGCGTCGCGCGAATGCGGTAACACCCTCGCCAGACGGTGCCCCATTGGATGCCCGCGGTGAGGCAACCATCGGACCCTTCCTCAAGCGGCTCCATCGCGGCTTCCTGACCAGCACCGACACGTCCTACGTAGACCTATCGGCGCCGCCCCCTGACCTCGACTATTCGAGCGAGAGCCCTCTGCGGACGGCGGGACAGATGAGCGGCAGCCAAGGCCAGCGACAGCGCTCCACGGCCCTCGCGGAACTCGGTCGAATCTACCATCGCCTGCGGCACGCAAGTGACCCACGGGGCACCGTCCTTCGCATTAAGAAGAGGAGCGATGATGCCGTAGAAGGACCAGTCATCGGCGCTGTGATGGTGCTTGCCGTGATCGAACGCGAACGCGAACTCTCGATCGACCCGGATGTGGAGGGTCGCTGGTTCTTCTGGCCGCACGTGTACTACTGCTACCTCGACCCCGAGACGGACGTCGTGCTCGGGACCCATTCAGGCCCATGGGGCGAGCGGCTCCTGCCGGTTCCAGACGACGTCGAGAGAACGGTTCGGCAGATCTTCGACATCACCGGCATTCACAGCGAATACCCCGGCGTGGAAGGTGGGCTCGTGGTCGTGAACACGCCCGGATACCTCAGGACCCAGGGAAGCACTGCCCGCAGCCTCATCAAGAAGGGCTCGGATCAACTAGCGTCTTCCGTCCACCCGATCGGGGGACGAGTACTCTCGAGCACGGACACTCGGTGGCTCCATGTTTGGCGTGCCCCGGCCAACCCGCAAGTCGACTACATCTACGGCCCGCTGCATCCCCTCCAGGAGATGGGCCCGAGAAAGGACGACTCGAACTTCCGTAGCGAGCTGGTCTTCGCGCAGACAGCAGGGCGCGTTACGGAGATCAAGGACAGCGCCTTCAGCTTTGGCCGTGCGGACAGCATGCAGATCACGATCGACGGCGAAAGCGGCGAGACCACCCTCTCAGGCCTTGCCCTCCTTGGAGTCGAGGTCGGCGAAACGATCGCGCGCGGGCAGTGGATCGGTATGCGCTGGCGCGAGAAGTAGCCTCGAAGTACCGAAGTACCGAGCCAGGATCGTTTTTTCACTTTCGAACTTCACCGTCGAGCCGCGTTCACACGGGGCGCCGACTCGACCCTGTATTGCGGGTCAAAAGCGAAAAAACGATCCTGGCACCGTACTTTGGCACCGTACTTCGGCACCGTACTTCTAGTCCGACTGCGGGATGAGGGCCGTGAGCAGATCCTGGACCTCTTGCTCGCTGAATCCGTCCCTGCCGCCGGTGATCTGACCGCCAAGTCGGAGTGGTTCATTGAAGGCGGGTGCCGTGATCACGCGATTGCCGACGACGATAGCCATCCTCGATCCCCCAAGAGAAGTCGTCAAAGCTTCGAAGGCATCCTGGTCTTGAGCGGCAAGTTCGAAGCCGAGGGCTGGACGGTTGTTGATGTCTAACGTTCGATGCACCCTCGATAGTTGGAACGTCTTCTGTGGTCCCAAGTGCAAGGTCTTGCCCTCGTACAGGAACGCCGTTGTCCCCGGGTCGTCAGGGCCCATGACGGGGTGAAAGTGCAGTCCCGTCGGATTCAGCACTTCAGTCAGCGGGTCGGGTGCGCGGCTGCAGCAGGCGGCCAGGGTCAGGAGCATCAAAGCGGCGAGTCTGTGGAGCATGATAGGGCCCACTGTACCGGCAAATCGGCGACGCCCGCGCTGTGGTACCTGGTCCTGGAGGGGGACGAGCGATCAGTTCACGGTCCCGGTATCGCCGGCGTAGACGAGATCCTTAGTGTTGCCCATTGTCGATTTTTCCGGCCCGCTTCACGAGGTCGATCTCTGGGGCGTCCATCGTGCTCTGGATTTTGCGGGCCTTGTTGATGAAGTTGCTTCGCGTGAGGGAGAGCATGCGTGCCGATTGGCGGTAGCTCATTCCGGAGCTGAGGCACTTGATGACCTTGGCGTTGAGGTGGGGCTTCTTATCGTAATAGTCCTGGCGGAAGGTCTGTCTTGAGAAGCCCTTGTTGCACTCGCGGCACTTGAAGCGCGGGACTCGGTGGGGCTTGGCCATTGGCTTGTAGTAGCCGCGGCGAACAAAGAAAGACGGCGTCGGAGCGGCGTGCATGGGGCAGTCCGCGTTGGGGCATCGGGGAGGTCTAAACATCGGGTGGTCACCTTGGGTAAGGGGAGGCGAAGGGCTTTCCCAGGGGATGACTGGCGGAGGACCCGATGGTTGCAGGAACTCTCGAGATTCTCTTGTTCTGGAGCGCCCTTCGAATCCATGGCGGTGAATGCGGCGGAAAGCCGTGAGTATTCAGGGGGGACCGCGTTACTCAAATGGACGATGTGTGCGCTGGGCTTTGGGTCATCAACTGCGGCTTCGGTCGTGGGGAACCATGCCGCCAGTCGGGTCTTGCGGGCTCCATGAAAGGACGGTTCGATAGGGACGCGGGTTGCACGCTCGGGAAGCTTGGCTTTCGGGCTTGGTTTGCTCCACCGGACCCGTTGCCCGCTCGTCGGTTCTCGCCTCCTTGGTTCCATGAATCTGATCCTTCACTTCTCTCTCTGCTTGGCCGGCATGGCCGCACACCCCCACGTTGGCGAGGGAGCGCAAGCTGATCGGCGGATCGAATACCTGACGGGGAGAGTCACTGATGTGGCTGTCTCTTATACACATCTGACGCTGCCG
>CAJXRJ010000251.1 GCA_913058555.1 uncultured bacterium | reverse complement strand
GCGATCGTGGTCACGACGCTGCTCTACGTGCTGGTCGCGACGACCTCGGTCCTCGCCGTGTCCCCAGCCGAGCTGGCGGCCGCCAAGACGCCGCTCGCACTCCTCGCTGGCGACCCAGGGGGCTTCGCGGCCTATGCGCTGATCGCCGTCAGCTTGCTCACGGGGATCAACGGTGCACTGATCCAGATCGTGATGGCGTCGCGGGTGATCTACGGACTCGCGAGCAATGGTGGAGCGCCCCGGGCGCTGGGTCGTATCGACGCGCGACGGAAAACCCCGGTGCGCGCCACGATCTGCATCACGGCTGTCGTCCTTGGCCTCGCGCTCGGCCTCGACATGGTCGCCCTCGCTCAGATCACCAGCGCGGTCATCCTCGTGGTCTTTACTCTCGTCCAGCTGTCGCTCTGGCGCATACTTGGAAAGGAGGCGCGGGGCCCAGGGCCGCCTGCGGGGGTGCCGTGCCCTCCGCGCTGGTTGCCAGCCCTCGGTGCCATGCTGTGTGCGGCCTTGCTGCTCGCCCAGCTCTTCTCCCTTCGTTGATGGGGGGAGCCATCGGGCTTTCTGGATGGACGACCTGTCCCATCCAGCTGGTCCATGGACCGACGTTCGAGCGGCCCGTGTGGCAGGAAGGAGCGCTCGGGCGTGCATCACGCGGGATTAACGGTGCTAAGGCATCGCCCGGAGTGGCGCCCCTGCTGTTGACAGCGCGCCCAAGGGGCCAAATCTGGACAAGGGGGGGAAGAGCGGCCCCGGACGGCCGTCCTATACCCCGAGGCCCACTGGCTCCCATCCCCTGCCCCGGGCCGCACTCGACATGCACATTCTCACACTCGCCGGATTCCTTCTGCCCGCTCCTTCTCTCCCCGCGCCGATCGTCTCACCCTTCCAGGACGACGTCACGATGGTCGCGCTCGACGCCCCCGTCGCGGTGGCCACGGATGGTCTCTTTGCGCCGGCCACAGAAGCGCTTGCACTGGCGTGGCCCGAGGAGTCCGAGGGCGTCACCGTGCTGGACGTCATTCGCGCCTACGGCCTCGCGACCGGTCAACGGCTCGCCATCAACCAGGAGACGCGGCAGTACCTGGGGCAGACCCCTGCGCCGCTCGATCGTGCGACCTCCGTGCCCGCCACCGAGGTCCAGGGTTTTGTCGAGGCCCTGCTCAGGTCTTCCAACTGCGTGCTCACGATCGATCGCTCCGCAGAGCCGCGGCTTATCGGTGTGCACTCCCTCCAGACGCAGGGAAGGAACGGTTTGCGCGCCCGCGCGATGAGCATCGACAGTGCCCGTATCGACGTGCTCAGGCGACACCCCGCAGTTCTCTTCTCCACGGTCGTCGATCTACCCAACGTCGACGTGCGCCAGCTGTCGAACTCCCTGCGGACGATGATCACCGACGCGAACACATCGCAGATGCTTCCCGCGGGCAGTACGAATTCGATGATCATCATCGGGTATGGATCGAACGTCGCTGACATGGTCGAGCAACTCCAGGCGATCGACGCGGCGAGCGAAAACTCCAAGGTGACGATCTCCCATGAGCTCGTCCGTCTAAAGAACGCCCGGGCGCTGGATATTGCGTCGCTCGTGGAGGCCGCCCTCACCACTTCCCGCGAGCTGCGCACGCCGCGTTCCAGCGGCCAGCAGGGGCCGATCAATCAGCGCGCCGTTCAAGTGAGTGTTCTCGCGGACAGCCGCCTGAACGGACTTCTGGTCACGTGTCGCAGCGAAGACCTCGACGAAGCCCGCGCCGTCATCGCGCAGTTGGATGTAGCGGAGTAGTCGGGCCGCGCGTTGGGATCTCGGGCCAGCGGCCCGAGGGTCTCGCGCTCCACGCAGGCGAAGGAGCGCCGCTTCGGGCGAGTTTCGGGCAAGGGACTTCGCCGGAAGGCCCGTGCCGGGATCGCAGGGATCCGCCGCTCGACCTACCCTGTGGGCATGGCTCTCTTCCCAGCACTCCTCTACGCCTTGACGATGCTCCTCGGGGGGCGGGGAGAGGCGGAGCCTGTGGCGTTTGGTCCCGATCTCGGTGAATACGAGACGGCCCGTGTCCGTTTACAGGACTCACTGAGCTGGGGTGAGCCAAACCTCGCCATCGAACAAGCGCGGGAACTGCTCTCCCGCGTTCAGGCAGACGAATCCGTGCCGGAGTGGTATCTCTCCGAGATCGAGGGACTGGTCGACGGGTTCGAGCGAGTCGCGGCGCTGCCCACGTTGGAGCGCAACGGCCTGCTCGCCGCGCTCGCGAGGGACCCCGCGCCGGCGGACGGGCCCGAATTGGCGGCCCAGACGCACGAGCACGCGCTCGAGCTCCTCCGCGAGGTCATGCCGCCGGGCCACCCCACCATCGCCCGCCGTGAGTACTACCTTTCGAACCTGGCACTCCAGCGCGGCCAGTGGACGAAATGCGAGCGTCTCGCGCGGGAGTCGCTGGCGACGTCGATCCTCTGGCGCGGCGAGGAGGGGCCGGAGACAGGCCTGCGCTCAATGTGGCTCGGCTGGGTGCTGTATCGACTTGGCCGCCTGGAGGAAGCGGAGGAGGTGCTCGACGAGACGAGCCGCACCTTCGACTCACTAGAAGCCGAGGCCCTCGGTGTTTATCAGCACGCGCGGATGCACGTTACGAACTATCGGGGCGTGGTAGCCATGGACCTTGGGCGACTCGACGAAGCCCATCGATACTTCAGCGAGTATATCAGGGTTGCCGCGCGGCTCAAAGGGACGCAGAGCGCGACCTACCTGACGGCCCTGAGCAACCTCAGCGCCTGCCTCGGGTCTCGCCAGGACCCGTCGGGAGCGCTCGCCATCATGTATGAGTGCGTTGCAGAGGCGGTGCGCTCGCTCCCTCCCCGGGACCTGTCGCTCGTTCGGTTTTGGTACCGCCTGGGTACGGCGGCGCAGACCGCGGGGAATCTACGCGAGGCGCTGCATGCGTACGAGCGCGTCATCGCCGCAACCGACGGGGTCGGGCTTCGCAGAGAGATTTCTTTGCTCGCAAAGCTCCATCGGGCCGAGATCTGCCTATTGATCGGTGACGAAGAGGGCTGTGTCTCCGCTGCGATACTGGCCCTCGAAGAGATTCAGAATGAGGGCTACGTCGCCCCCGGCCTGATGGACGACGTCCTTGGTACCGTTCTCTATATCTTCGTTCGGTCAAGGCGCTTCGATCGAGCAGCGGCTCTATTGCCGCTCTACGAAAAGGTCGCGACCGGCAAAGAGGTCGGGCGTGCGGCCGTCTTTCGTGCGTTCCTCGTCCAGGCGGGCGGGGCCCGGGCAGAGGCTCTGCAGGCGTGGCGCCAGTGCATTCGAACCCTGGAACCCTTGGGCTCGAGCTGGCTGCTGGCTGCCTACACCGAGTTCGGAAGGCTGCTGCTCGAGGATGGAGACCTTGAAGGGGCCGTCGAGGCGCTGCAACTTGCGACGCGACACTATGAACTCGACCGCGCCCAGATGCTCCCGGGGTTTGGCAGCACCCTGGCGCGAACGTCGCCGTATCCCCTGATGGCGCGCGCCGAGTTCCAAAGGGGCGATGCGAACGCCTGCTTCGAGGCATTGGAAGTGGGCAGCTCCCGATCGCTCATCGAACTGCTTGAGCGCGGCGGCGCACCAGAGGGAAGGGCCAAGGCGCACGCCAGCAAGGAGCTCTCGGACCTTGAACAGCAGGTGTCGGCCCTCCGGGGAGCTCCCGATGGGTCGAGCGAATCGTCGGTTCGCTTGCGGGAACTGGAGTCCCAGGTCCTTGAGATGCGGCGACGGGCCAACAGCCTGGCCAGACGCACCGACCTCAAGCCCAGTTCCGTGGCGAAGCTGCAAGCTGGACTCGCCAAGGACGAAGCCTTCATCGGCTGGTTCGACCTGGCGGCGTCGGGCGGTTCCGGGGCACTGGCCTGGGTGCTGCGCGGCGAAGGCGATCCAATCATCGTGCCAGTGGGCGTCACGAAGCCGGAGCCCCTTGGCGCAGAGTCTCCAACCTTCAGCGCCAGGCTTTGGGAGTATCGGAGGCAACTCCATGCGGAGGCCGCGTCTGTTTTTGTTCCCTCTGCGAAGAGTGCCCATCCAATGGCCGATCGCTGTGGGGAGATGCTTTTTGGCGAGCTCCTGCGGCGACGCGCTCTCGATGGGGTCGAGCATCTCTTCGTGTGCGCGCCAGGGCTCGCCGGCGTGCCGGTCGAGGCCTTGCGCGTCGAAGGCATGTGGGTGGACGAGTGCTGGACTGTGTCCTACGCGCCTTCATGCAGTGTGCACCAGCGTTTTCGGGACGTGGGCGCGACTCGACTCGATCGAGTCCTGGTGATCGCCGATCCGACGTTCGTGGCGACGGAGCCGGCGGGCGCAACGGGCACAACAGGGGACGACGACCCGTGGCCGAGCGTGGCGCCCAAGCGCCGCTCGGATGTGCCAATGCCCAAGCTGACCGCCAGCCGCATCGAAGCGGCGCTGGTGGCGTCGGCCTTCACTGAGTCGACGGTCCTCGTCGGCCGCGGCGCAGACGAGCGGGCCATGCGCAGGATCGCGAGCTCCGACGAACTCCAAGGGTACACGGCGGTCCACATCGCGACCCATTCGTTCGTGGACGACCTCGATCCCACGGCCTCCTACTTGGCGCTCTCCCAAGTCGACCTTCCGAATCCGTTCCGGTCTGCGATGGATGGAGGCGCGGTCATCGATGGGTACCTGACGGTGCCCGAGATCCTCTCGCAGTGGCGGTTGGATGCGGATCTCGTGACGTTGAGTGCATGCCGCAGCGCGTTGGGCGCGAACATCCGCGGCGAAGGGCACATTGGCCTGACGACGGCGTTCCTCCAGGCGGGGGCCAAGAGCGTGGTCGCCAGTCACTGGAACGTGCAGGACGAGCCAACTCAGCTTCTCATGGGGGAGCTCTATGGGCATCTCGAACGGGCCGAAGGCCGCCATTCGAAAGCCCGTGCCTTGCAGAGGGCACGCCGGGCGCTGCGGGGCCTTGAGCGCGGCGGCCAGTACCCGTTCGCTCATCCTGCGTTCTGGTCGTCATTCACGTTGACCGGCGCCCCGTGAGTGCGGGGGCGGAGACGCGCTGCGCTGGCGCCCCTTCCCTTCGCCTTGTCCCTTGGACGCCTCCGCCATCTCCGGACCTGGGCCCCAAGACCGGACCGCCGGTATCCATGCGAAGGGGCGATCCCGGGACGGTACTTTCCTCTCCTTCGAACAACGGGCCGCCAGCACCGTAGGGTCTGTCTGATGCTCCGACCACCCCAGCGCCGCCCGGCCCGCATCGGCCGATCTCTACTCGCTCCGCTCGTGGGTGCGGGCGCCGTCGTCGCTGCTTTGGTCCTCTGGTGGGCCTGGCCTTTGGGTGACGGGGGGTCCGGCGCGGTAGGCCCGCCCGCCCATGTGGACGGTCATCCACCCGGAGCGGGGGAGGTCGTGACCGAGCTAGAAGAGCCGCTGCCCCTCGGCCGCAACGCCGCCGGTAGCGCGCCAGAGAAGGACGTCGTCAGCAAAGGCGCCCCTATCCGCGCGCCCCAGCCGGAGGCCGATGGGGAGCTCCTCGTGCGCATGCTCGATCATCACCGTACGCCCGTGGAGGGGGTCCAACTCGAGTGGTGGCTCGTGAACAAGGACGGCCAACTCCGCAAAGAGTCCGTAGAGCGTCCCTCCGATGTGGGCGGGCTGATCGCGGTGCCGCAGCCCGATCGCTACCTAGACGCAGTCTTCCATCCCGAGCAAGCCCATTTCCTTCTCAGCGCTTCGATCGCGCGCGTTGGCCTGGGACCCGCGCTGCCCTTCGACGAGCTCGCCGGCGGAGCAGGCGTCGACGCGCCCTGCGTCCTTTGGTTTGACGACGAGCCGGCCCGTGGTAGACCGATCGATCTTGAGCTGCCGCCCACCGGCGCGGTCCGTGTCACCTGGGACGCCATCGACGGGGGGCTGGGCGTTCCCATTCACCCCGCGAAAATCATCCTGCGCCGGGCGGACGCCGCTGGTCTCTCCCGGTGGCGGCGCGTGGTACGGGGACCGCTGGAAGGCGGCGAGGTGGTGATCTCGCCGGTTGGCCTCGGGTGGCAGGTCATCGCGGAGCAATGGCTCCCGGAGCTAGCGAACTCCTCGAGTCGCACGGAGGGGCCTGGGCCCACGGCTGCGGACCGCACGGCGACCATCCACGTGCCTCCGCCGCCCGGTTCGGCCGATCTCGTTCACGTGCGCGGCGTCGTTGTCGACCCGTCCGGCAGGCCCATTCAATCGAAGCAGCTCATGCTGCAGTTCGGCCGGGCAGGCGGCGCGCCTCACCTCCAGGTGCGCACCCCGAGCGACGGGCAGGGCCGCTTCTCCCTGGAAGCCCCTGGAGACGCGGTCTTTGGCTTGCTCCACGTCGACGATCGTTCCCGCAAGCCCAAACGCGCCGGCAAGGCGACCGTCGGGAAGCTCGGCGTGGCGGAAACCGTGCTCGATGTCGGCGAAGTCACGCTCCACCTACCCGAGGGCCAGGCCCCATGGAGACCGCTGGTCTCGGGCAGGGTGGTGGACTCCGCGGGCCAACCCGTGGGCACCCGCGGCACCCATGTGTCGGTTGAGGTCCGTGCGCGTTCCTGGAACGACAAGCCGAGGGATCCGGAGCGCTGGGTCCGCGTGGCCAGAGTCAAGGTAGACTCCGACGGCCGCTTCTCCGCCGAAGCCCGGGTGGAGCTGCACGATCAGCTGGTGCGCGTGACCCCGTACAACTCCGACTATCGACGGATCCGTCCCGTCGAGGTTCCCGCCGGAACGCGGGACCTCCAGCTCACGCTGGAGCGCGGCCACGCGGTGCGCGTGACGGTCGAAGCCGATGCCTGGGCCGCCGTCAGCGAGGCCGTCACCCTGCGCTTCACGGGCCAAGGTCGCGACCACCAGCCCTCGCTCACGGACTTCTTGGACAACTATGGCGGACGCTTCGGCGGCCTCGAGCCTGGGACCTATCGCCTCGAGGTTCGGTTGCAGGGGGGCGACTGGGTTCTGGCGGAGCGCCGGGTGGAGGTGTACGGGGACGTGGACCTCGGCAGGATCGACGTGCGCGGGACCCTGGGGGTGTGCATGTTGACCGTCCTCGACGGCTCGGGGGCGCCGGCGCCCAGCGTTTGGATGAGCGTGAGCGACGTCGCCACCGGCGTCGCGATCGACACCTCCGTAAGCTTGGAACGGAACGGCCACGCCACGCTTCTTGTGCCGCTAGGGGTCGACGAAGTTCTCGTGCGGCATCCGGAAGCGGGGGAAGTCCGCGTCACCTCGGACTGGTTCGTCGAACCGACCGTCGAGCAGCTGTTGGCGGACGATCCGAAGTTCGAGCGCCACGAAGTTACGCTCCGTCGCTGACGTGCCCGGGAACCGGCGGGGGAGTCGCTCCCGGCAGGTTCACGGGCGCCGCGGACGCTCAGTGCTCGCCGCGATTCTCGCGCGTGGGGGAGCCGGGGCCGCGGGGGCGCGAGCGTTGACCCCGAGCGCTGAAGGCGGTGTCGTCGATCAACCGCTGCTCGAGTTGCGCTGTCGCCTCCATAGGACGAGCACCAGCCAGATCAAAAAGACGCGCACTTCGAGCGGCAGCTCCTCGGGTAGGTCCGCGGTGGCGCGACGTGTCCAGATCGAAGTCGGTTCGATCGAGCCCACCCTGCGCGTCCCCTGCAGCAGATCGAACTTGCGCGAGAAGCTGGATCGAGCCTGCAGCACGTACTTGGTGCCCGCCACCCTGACGGAGAAGCGCCGGTACCACGCACTGGGCTTGTCGGCGCGCGCCAGCTTGCGTCCGCCGCTCGACACGAAGAAGTCTCCTCCCATCCTGCCTTCCCGGCCGAGGTCGAAGGTGCGATTGTCGAGCGAGAACGAGCCAGCCTCGCGGAACCAGCGGCTGCTCACGGAGGTCAGCGGGGGCCCCTTCTCTTTCGCGCTGATCGTATAGGTCTCGGACAGAATCCCTTTTGGGCACACGTGGAGCATGCCCAAGCCTACGCAGGGGCGGCTCGGGCATTCGAACGGAATGCCTGGGCCGCGTCCGGCTTCGGATCACTCGTTCCCGAGGACGGTACCCCTCGCCGCCCCGCGCGCGGGGGATGGCGGCCTTGGAGCTACCGGATCTCCCAGGGCGAAGGCGCTTCGAGATCGGTGATGGCTTTTCGGGGGTGCCGGGTAGATCCGGCGGCCCACAGCCGCGGATCGCTGTCGCTCTTGCCAGACTGATCGAATGCTCAGTCCCCCCATGGTGCCGGCGATGGCAGCTCGCGCGAGTGCGCCTTTGATCACGAACGACGCGGTTGTCCTCGGCATCCTTGTGGTGCTTCTCGCCCTCGTCTTCGCCACGGAGCGCAGTAAGCTGCCTTTCTTCCGGCGGCTCTACCAGTTTGTGCCGGGGCTGCTTCTCTGTTACTTCCTGCCCGGGCTGCTCGGGACGTTTGGGGTGTTCGACGCGGAAGAGTCGCGGCTTTATTTTGTCGCGTCGAGGTACCTGCTCCCGGCGAGCTTGGTGCTTCTGACCCTGAGTCTGGACCTGAAGGCGATCCTCCGACTGGGCCCGAAGGTGCTCGTGATGTTCGCGACGGGCACGCTGAGCGTGATGATCGGCGGGCCCATTGCGCTTCTCCTGTGCGGAGTGTTTGTGCCCGATTTGTTGGGCGGCGCCGGACCCGACGCGGTCTGGCGCGGCATGACCACCGTGGCGGGGAGCTGGATCGGCGGTGGTGCGAACCAGGCGGCGATGAAGGAAGTCTTCGGCGCTGGGGACGCGATCTTTTCCGTCTGGATCGCAGTCGATGTCTTGATGGCGAATCTGTGGCTGGCGGTGCTGCTCTATGGGTCGGGGCTGGCGGAGCGGATTGACCGTTACACGGGCGCGGATACGTCGGCGATCGAAGACCTCAAAGCGAAGGTGGGGGCCCACCAGGAAGCCCACGCGCGTATTGCGAGCACGAACGATCTCTTTGGGATCCTTGGTGTGGGCATGGGGGCGATGGCGATCGCGCATGTCGGGGCTGATCTGATCGCGCCGTGGATTCAGGAGGCGTACCCGGGGCTCGCGAAGTTCAGCCTCACGAGCGGCTTTTTCTGGTTGATCGTGATCGCGTCGACCCTGGGGGTCTTGGCTTCGTTGACTCCGCTGCGACGGTTGGAGAACGCGGGGGCGTCGCGTATTGGCTCTGTGTTTCTTTACGTGCTGGTTGCGACGATTGGGATGAAGATGGACCTGATGGCGGTGGTGGATCGACCGGTTCTGTTCGTGATTGGGTTTGTGTGGATCGTGATCCACGCTGCGCTGATGCTCTTGGTCGCGCGCGTGATCAGGGCACCGTTTTTCTTCGTGGCTGTCGGGAGCCAGGCGAATATTGGCGGGGCGGCTTCGGCGCCGGTGGTTGCTTCCGCGTTCCATCCGGTGCTCGCGCCGGTGGGGGTGATGATGGCGGTGTTGGGGTACTGTCTCTTATACACATCTGACGCTGCCGACGATATGCAG
>CAJXRJ010000250.1 GCA_913058555.1 uncultured bacterium | reverse complement strand
CTGCATATCCTCGGCAGCGTCAGATGTGTATAAGAGACAGCGTCGAGCGCAGCGATGATCTCCGCTTCGTCCTCGGCGTCGCGAGATGATGGCTGGGGCTCGCTCATCGGACGCGCTCCTCTGCCGCGGTCCGGCGGGCCTTCAGTCGCTCTGTGACTTCGGCAAGGCCGCGGCGAATGTGGCTCTTGACCGTGCCGAGTGGAATGCCCGTGTCCGCGGCGATTTCCCGATGGGTCAACCCTGTGACAACGGACAGCTCGAGAACGCGGCGGCGATCGCCGGAGAGTTGCGCCACGACCTCTCGGGCCTGGGCGGCTTCGTCATTGAGATCCACCTGACGGAGTCCTGCATCTTCCGCCCCGGGGGCGAGCTCCTCTTCGAGCGGCTCTGGGTCCACTCGCCGCCCGGCCCTGCGCCGACGGTCAATGACTCGACGGCGGGCAATCGTGGCGATGAAGGTGGCTTCGGAGGCGACTTTGGGGTCGTACCTTTTCGCGCTTCGCCAAACGTCCACGAAGATGTCCTGGACGACATCTTCCACGTCGTGGGGATCCTTGGAGAGCCCAGATGCCAGGGACCAGACGAGTGCGGAATAGCGACTAAGGACCTCCTTCACCGCGCCAGGGTCGCCATCAGCAACACGGACGAGAATGGAGCTGTCTTCAGCGGAGCGAGGGTTCATGCGATGCAGGCGACGTCGACGCGGCGGGCGCGAGATACCGGCGCCCATGCTAGCGGTGCCCACCGGGCGATCCTCAGAGAACCCGCGAGACGACGTGGTTCCTTCGTAATTAGAAGGTACGCCCCGTCGCAGAGCCCGATTCGCGGCGCGTCCAGGGCGAGCCGCGAAGGCGCCCGCACGGGCGCCTGGGGATGGGCGCGTCGGGCCCATGGGTCGGGGTTCTTCGGTGGTCGTCATTAGATTTGGGGGCGCACATCGAGCCTGCAGTCGGAGAGTGGCGAGCGCACCTCCGGTCGGGCGTGGGGGCAGGGCCGCAGGCCCCTTCCCGGCCCTTCCGCCTATACCTTCTGCGCTAGTATTTCTTTCGCGCCAGGACGGCGCCGTGGATGCGCCGGAGCGCGTAACGAATGGCATCGCGCCGAAAGACCGCCCCCTGAGGGCCGATCCGGGGGGCTTTGGGGGAAAAAGTCCGGTTCCGTATTCAGAAAGTCCGGCTCGACTTTGGCCAGCCCCCCCGGGATTCCGACATCGAGACCATGCCTCTCCCCCTCTTCGTCACTCTGTTCTCGATGGGATCGGCCGTATTGGGCGCATCTCTCTGCTACCTCTACGCCGAGCACAAGAACCGGCGCGAGCGCGTCGCTTTGGCACGGGAAATGACCCGCCAAGTGCGCGCCCGCTACGAGGCGTACGTCGCGATGGAGGGGCGGGTGACGCGGGTGATCCAGGAATTTGACCGGGCCGAGTCCGAGCTCCAGTCGAAGCTCGCTGACCAAACCCGTCAGATGCGCCGGCTGCACAAGGCAGTGGACGGTTACGAGGGCGTCTCGACGGCGTTCGCTGAGCGCGCTCCCACCCAGGAGAGCCTCGCTCACGTGGGCCCCATCGATGTGGAGGGCACCGAAGAGATTGCCGCGTTTGAGGACGAGATCTCGGCGTGGCGCCAGCGCGTCGCCGACGCGAAGCAAGAAAAGGACGCTGAGCTCACACGACAGACGTCAGTGATCGATGAGCTCACCGCTCGCATCGAATCCCTCGCCCCCCTTGAGAGTCGACTGGACGCGACGTCGAACGAGCTGGACGCAACCCAAGGTGAAGTCCGGGACCTTCAGTCCACGCTGGCTGAGGCGGAAGAGCGCGCGACAAGCTTGAACGCCCAGCTGAGGGAGTCAGCCGAACGGGCGGAGGCCCGCGTGTTGGAACTTGAGCAGCAGCTCGAACAGCAGAACGTCGAGCTCGACATGCTGCGTGGATCCGGTTCCGAGGAACTGGCGGCTGCAACCGAAGAGGCTGAGGCCCTCGGCGCCGAACTGAACGAGGCGAAGGAGACCCTCGACGATCTTGAAAGCCGCCTGCACGAGAGCCAGTCGGCCCACGGTACCGCCGAAGAGGCGCTGGCCGAAGCCGTCGCAGAAACCGAGCGCCTGACGACCGAACTGACACTGACCCAAGAACGCGCCGTTTCCCTTGAGGAAGTGAGCGCGTCGCAGGAAGCGTCCCTTGAGGAACAGGGCGAAACGCAGTCGCAGCTGGAAGCCTCGCTCGAGGAGAAGGCGGCCGAGCTTGCGAAGCTGACCGAGAACCACCAGTCCCTGGCGGAGATCTGCGAAGCCACCGAAGCGGAGCTCGATGAGGTCACGGAAAGCGCGGAGAAGTTGCGGGCCGAAGCCATGGAAACCGCAGAGGCACTTGCCGAAGTGGAAGCAAGCCGCGAGTCCTGGCGGGAGCGCTATGCCGACCTAGACGAGTCCCAAGCAGAACTCGAAGGAGAGCTGCAATCGCTGAATGACGGCTTCGACTCCCTCAAGGAAGAGCACACGGCCCTCAGTGAAGAGCACGAGGCGTCAGTCGCCATGCTCAGCTCCCAACTGGCCGCATCGGAGGACGCAGCGACCGCCGCAGAAGAGCGTGCCCTGGCACTTGAAGAGCAACTCGACGCCTCCAGTCAGGCGCTGACCGAAACGGCCGAGGCCCTCGAGGAGCGCAGCCACGAAGTGGACGCACTGGAGCTTCAGGTCGAAGCCGCCCGCACCCAGTTCGAAGAAACCAAGGCGCAGCTCGACGAGACGGTCCTGGAACTCGAAGGTGTTGGCACGGAGCTTGGCGAGCGTGAAGCGGAGCTCGAGCGAGCCGCCGCGACCTTGGCGGAGCAAGCCAGTACTTACGAGCGCCAGATCGAAAGCCTGGAAGCAGCCCTTGCCTCCTTGGGCCTTGAGCGCGACGAGGAAGTCGCCCGTGGCGCTGAACTCGAAACAACCCTGGCGAAGCGCGAAGCCGACCTCGAGCGCGCCTCCCAGCAGCTCGCCGACGAAGAGGAGGCCCTCGCGAACGCCCGGACGGAAAGGCAAGCCCTCGAGGCTGAGTCCGCCCGCAGCGCGGAGACCTTCGCCCGCGAGGTGAAAGTACGCGAAGACCAGCTGCAAGCGCTCGAGTCCGAACTCGCAGATCGAGTGGCGACGCTCTCCGCCAAAGAAGCCGAACTGGGCGAGGCCCGCGGTCACCTCGATTCGACCCAAGCAGACCTCGACGCGGCGAAGGCCGAGCTCGGCCAGCGCGAAGAAGAACTGGACGCACTCCGCAGGGACCTGACAGAACGGGAGGAGGCCCTCTCCATCCGTGAAGCGGAACTCGCAGACACCCGCGGCAACCTCGGCTCCACCCAGGAAGACCTCGGCGCTGCCCAGGCGGAACTCACCCGCCGTGAAGGGGAGCTCGATGCCTTGCGCAACGACCTGGCTGCCCGCGAAGAGTCCCTCCTCGCCCGCGAAGCGGAGCTCGCCGAAACACGCGGCAGCCTCGGCTCCACGGAGGAGGACCTCAGTGCCGCCCAATCGGAGCTCAGTCAGCGCGCTTCCGAGCTGGACGAACTGCGATCGGACCTCGCTGCCCGCGAGAAGGCCTTGGTCGCGAGGGAGTCCGAGCTCCAAGCGACGCGCGAGAACCTCGGAAGCACACAGCAAGACTTCGACGCAGCCACGGTTCAACTGAACCAAAGGGAATCGCAGCTCGAGGCCATGCGCTCTGAGCTGGCTGAGCGGGAGTCCGCTCTCGCAGCCGCCGAGGAACGCGCCACCGAGATCGCCGCCGACGGCGCGGCGCGCACCGAGATGCTCGAAGAGCAGCTGCAGGCAAGGGCCGAGTCCCTCGCGGAGCACGAAGCTGAGCTGGAAACCGCTCGGGCGGAACTGACCCGTGCGCGACAGGACCTTGCCGAGCGCGAGAAGGCCACCGAGGCCCTCGCCCACGACCTGAAAGCCACTGAGTCCAACCTGCAAGCGGCCGAGTCCGGGGCCAAGGAGACGGCAGCACAGCTAGAAGAACGAGCGGAAGCCCTGTCGAAACTGCAGACCGAGATTCAGGAGCGCGAGTCCCAGTTGGACGCCGCACGCAAGGAGATCGCCCAACGTGAGGCCGCCATCCAAGAAGCCCACGCGCTGAAGGACGCGGCAGAGGAGAACGGCAAGAGTGTCGCCCACGAGCTCGAAACGGCCCTCTCCGAACGAAACGAGCGAATCGCCGCCTCAAAGGAGAGAATCGAAGCCCTCGAGGCAGAGGTCGAAAACGCCCGTGCCGAAGCCAGCACGGCCATGAGCGCTGCCATCACCGAGGCCGAAACCAAGTTCCAAGCGCTTGCCGAAGAGAGCCAGGCCAAGCAAGACGCGTTCGGACAGCGGGAAACAGAATTGGCGCGCAACCTGGAGGGTCAGGGGGCCGAGCTTCGCGCGGCCCGGGACGCCGTGGCTGCCCGCGAGGCAGAGCTTGAGGACGCACAGAGCCGTCTGGCCGAAGAGAAGCGCGAGTCCCAAGAGGTCTTCGCCCACGGAATGAAAGAGCGCAAGGCCCTCGAGAAAGCGCTTCAGAAGAAGGAGCGCGAGCTTGAGAAGGCCATCGCAGCCGGGCAAAACCGCAGCGACGCATTCGCCGAGAAAGAGGCTGAAATCGCTGGTGAACTCATCGCGAAGGAAGTCGAGCTGGAGGCCGTGCGCTCCGATCTCGAAGGGGCCCGCGAACAGCTCGCCGAGGCCGGACGCCAGATGGAAGCACTCACCGCCGAGGCCAAGGCCGACGGAGCCGCGATCAAGTCGGAGATGACGGCCCTTGCCAAGCAAGCCAAGGCCGCAGAGAAAGCCCTTCAGGCGGTGGAGTCCAAGCGCGAGAAGGGCGAGCAGCGCTTCGCGGAACGCGAGGCGAAGCTCACGGGGGCGCTCGACGAGCGGACGGCCGAACTTGGCTCCGTCAAGGAAGCCCTGCGCGAGCGCGAGTCGCAGTTGAAGGCCGCTGAGAAAGCCGTCCTGAAAGCCAATGACGCCCTCGAGAGTCGCAGCGCTGCCGCGTCGGCACTCGAAGACGAGCTCACACAGCGGGAATCGAGCCTCGACGCGCTCCGCGAGGAGAAGCAGAGGGCCGATGCCGAACGTGAGGCCTTCGAAGCGGACCTTGCGAAGGAACGTGCTGAGTTCGAGGCTGGCCGCAAGGCCATGGCAGCCGACGTGGCCGCCCAAGAGAAGAAGCTCTCGAAAGTGGCCCAGGACCTCGACCTCAAGAAGACCGCGCTGGCGGAGAGCCGGGCCAAGCTGAAATCACTGGACCAGGACCTCTCGAAGCAGCTTGCGGGGCTACGGAAGGAGACAGAGGAGAAGGCCGTAGAGATCCGGGAGCTCAAGGAAGCTCTCGATGCGGTGAAGTCGGATAAGGGCGAGGCCAAGAAAGAGGTCACGGCCCTGAAGGCCCATCTCAAAGAGCGCCAAGCGGAGGTCGGGCACCTGCAGTCGCGGGTCTCGGAACTCGAGGCCAACCTCAACGCCACGACGGAGAAGTCCTCCAACCAGGAATCGAGAATTGAGGAGCTCATGGGAGCCCTCGACGCCACCAACGAGATGCTGGCCGACCGCTCGGGGCTCCTGGCGAAGAAGGGCTCCGCAATGACAGCGGCCGCCTCCATGCTGGCCAACCTCAAGCCCATGCTCGAGGCCCTCGAGAGCCAGCTCACCGAAGAAGAAAAGGCCGAGCGGGCCAAACAGAGATCGAAAGTGGATTAACTCCCCCCCCCAAGGGGCAGTGATCTGAGAAGCCCATCCGCTATCTGCTCGAAGCGGACAATCGCAGCGAATGGCGCCAGAAGGGGCTCGACCGCCCAGGTCGAGCCCCCTCAGTCGTTAATAGGTACCGGAAGGGATTCGCATCGAAATCTCGACCTCACTGCATAACGCTTGCGTTCTTCCTGTTTATTGCGCCGTTCCATTGATGTAGACTTCTGCTGGCTGAGTGGGACAATCACCGGGATTCGCTAGTCGATATCTAGAGCGTTGTCGCCGCAATTTTGACGGCAACGACAGAGGCGGCTTTAGCCAGTGCGTACTCTTGGTGCCCTGCCAAATCCTCCTCAGACCATTTTCTCTCTCTTCGTTACGGGGAACCGGAGGCACGACAGCGTGCCGACTCCAGATTCCCATTCGACCCAATTTTGACCAATGGCAGACCGCAAACCAAAGCCCGGCAAGAGCCGCTATCGGCGCACTCATGACGAGTTGATCGCCGACTACAAAAAGAAGATCGCCGAGATCGAAAAGCGCAAGGCGGAGAAGGCTCTCCAGAAGGATCCCGCTTCCAAAGAAGCCACCGCCGCCTTCCGGGCCCTCACCAAAGCCGTGGAAAACGCTAAGTCGTCTGGGGACTCCGATCTCAAACGCGCCCTCAGCGAGTCCCAGCGAATCCTCGCAGAGTACTTCGAGGCGAAGGGCCTGAACGTGCCGAAGGCCCGCAAGCCCCGCGCACGCCGTAAGAAGTAGCGCGGCAAAGCCCCCGTCGCGAAGGCACGTTCTCTCTCTGCCGTTCGCACTGACAAGAATAGCAGCGCGCCTCCGTTTCACGGAGCCGCGCTGCTTTTGGATTCGCTCTACGGATCTCCTGATGGAGGATTCCGATAAGGGACCCCGTCAAGGCACCCCCTCAGGGGCTGGGCTACGCTTGCTCAGGGAGTCAGCGTGACCCGAACACCGTTTGTGATGTTGGATAAGCCGCCGGGGCTAGCCGCACCGCATGGGCCCGACGAGTCGCGGTACCAAGCCTGGAAGCCCCAAGTTGTCCCGGGCACCATCACCGGAGGAGAGGGCGGGAATGGAAGCCCCGCCGCGAGGCCGAGAATGCCTGGGCCAAAGGTCAAGTCCCCCGACCCGTTGATGGCACTCACCGCGAGCCGCCGCTGAGGTGCTCCGATGCAGAGCCTTCCACTGCCAAGCGGGGAGGACATGAACATGTCCCCCATGATGATGAGCGCAAACTCGTTGGCCGGGAGACTCGAGCCAATCATCATCAGGGCATCGGTGGACACAGAACTTGTGCCGCCGCCAACAAGCTGCGGCGCAAGACCAAAGCCATTGACGCAGCCGGAGGAAGCATTCGATGACGTGGCGCATGGGCGGGGCGACACATCGCATCCGCAGAACACGTCCCCGGGCTCCTCGCACTCGTCTGGAATACCGCTCAGGTCCGTATCCAGGGACGTCCCATCGTCGATGTCGTAGGTGTCTTCCTGGCCGTTCATGTTGCAGTCCGCAAACGGCTCTTCGTCGAGATCGACCATGTCCATCCCGTCGAGTTCGTCGTTCGCCAATCCCCCGCGCATCACGGTCTCAAGCCCCAGGGCCTCGGCCGCCACGAAGATGTTTGGCCGGGTTTGACCGGCCAACGTCACGAGGACGTCCCCCTGCGTGATCGGCAAGTTGAAGTTTGAATCAAATCGACCCACCACGTCGGATCCGCAGCGCACGGAGAAGAAGATCACATCCGAAGGGTCTGGGCCCGTCCAGTCATACATCGCGCCCGGTGGCTGGTATCCAGGGGTCCCGTTTTCCACGACCACAAGCGCATCGATGTCGTCGCTCCCATCCACCAACAGGTCCAAACCAAGCTCCCGGGCCGTGGCATAGCGCTCCACGACGCCGCCAGGACGGATGACAAGCACATCGGCGGCGCGGGCCGCGGGACCGCCCGCGAGGATGGGCTGGAGGTCCGCCGAGTTCGCGAGCGTGACACCGGGCTCCTGGCACAACGGGAACGATCCCTGCAAGGAGAAGAAGAGTGCCGTGTTGAGCGGGTCCGTGGGCGGGCCAAGGTCGAACGCGTCGACGTTGTCCCCCGCATCGACAGCCTGAGGCGACGGCGGAATCGGCTCCGTCAGGCCCAGGCCGATGAACGGCTGGAGGTTTGGGCCCGAGGCGGCGCCGTCGCCGTCAGCCACTCCGATCGCCTGCCCCGGGTTGATGCCAAAGGGCCCCGGTCCGATGAATCGTTTGGCGAACACGTCTGCAGCAGCCTCTGAGTTCAACGCTTCCGTGAAGATGGTGGGCGAAATCGTGCCAGGGGGCACCGGGCGTCCCACGGCCCACTCGTCCACCGACAGGTACACCGAGAATTCGTAGGTTCCATCGGGCCGGATCCGTGCGTCGCGCCCGTACGAGAGGGCGTTGATCTCCACGCCGCACGACACGCCAGGCAAGTTGTTGCTGCACGCTTGATACTGCGAGAGGAACTGTCCGATGAGAGCGATCTGCGGCGACTCGGGGTCGAAAGGACCACCGCGCCTGATGAGAATGTCCGCCTCGTTGATGAGGTTTCCCACCGAATCCCCCACCGTTCCGATCAGCGGCCCTTGGAAGTCCACCGAGAACGTGAGGTCCGTGGGGATCTGGGCGGCGGCCGACGGACCTGCAGCGATCGCCAAGGACCCGAAGCTGAGCAAGCCGAGGGCGCGACGTGGGACCGGAGGCATCGAGAACGGTGGTGTTCGTCTCATGGAAGGATTCGGGATCGGGAGGTGACGGGGCCAGGCATGGCCCCCCCAAAGAATGCCACGCTGGGCGGCTAGGGGACGCGGAGACGCCGAACCGGGACAATCAGACGAAAGAACGGGGACGAACGTTCCCGCTCGTCCCCGCAGATCCTCCCCCATGATGGGGTTCCGATGGAGCCGCGTGGCTGGCGAAGCGGGCTCCGCGCCCCTAACTGTCACGCGCGGGAATGAGCCGACAGTTTTCTCTCAGAAATTGCCCTCCGCTGGCTATCGCTCCCTTGGGCCCACCGCCGATCGGCACACAAAAGGCCCCCCCAAGAACCAACAAACGGCCCCTAAGAACCCACCCAGTGAACCTCAGCCCGGCGGGGTCCGCCGTTATCGCATCAGAGCGTCAAGCTGACTGAGCTCCTGCCGGACCAGTCCCCGCGGGGCCACGGACTGGGACGCTCGCACGGTCTCGAGGGGCCAGATAGCGGCATCGCCTCGGCCGATGGAGAGGACCCGCATCCGCCCTGATGAGCTTCGAGCATCTGTCCTTGCCCCGTTAGAAACCGGCCGCGTCCCAGAAGGAGATGACGGAAGTACCTCGTCCATCGGGTCAAAGTCGACCCCCACGACGGGCCCGCCGTGGGGGAAAGGCCGCAGGACGACCTCTCCTGTACGCGCGTCCCAAACGAGGACGGATCCGTCCTCCGAACATGTCGCGACCCGCCCCCGGGCCGCATCAACGGTCGACCCGGAGATCGGCCCATCGTGGAAAAAATCAGGCCGCGCTACCGCCTCGGAGTCAATCGACACCACCTGGGGAGTCGCTGATCCCGATGCGTCCGTGAAGAGAAGATTTGGCCCAACCCATGCGAGACGCTGCCGCCGGGCACGGGCCCCGAAGCGGCCGAGGAGTTGCCCAGACATCGCGTCCCATACCGGCACGGTGTACATCCTGTCTCTTATACACATCTGACGCTGCCGACGATATGCAGTGTGTAG